>JBGPLW010000149.1:0-6872 GCA_041486645.1 Gaiellaceae bacterium
ACCACCTTCGCGTGCGGGAACGTGCGCGGTAGCGCGAGAAGCCATTGCGCACTCGCGCCCGTGAAGCCGTAGATCGACTGGTAGTCGTCACCGACGGCGCAGAGCTCGTCGCGCTCGCCGAGCCACAGCTCGAGCAACGTCTGCTGGAGCAGGTTCACGTCCTGGTACTCGTCGACGGTGAACGCGCTCCAGCGCTCGCGCACGAGCGCAAGCGCCGCTTCGTCGTCTTCGAGCATGCGGATCGTGCGCTCGAGCAGATCCTCGAAGTCGAGCGCGCCCGCCTCTTCCTTGCGGCGCTCGTACTCGCGAAACACCCGATGTGCGAGGTCGGCCGGGATCGGCGGTTCGTGCGCGTCGAGCCCGGCGATGTACGTCTGCGGTGTCAGCCGGCGGTTCTTTGCCCACTCGACTTCTGTCGCGAGGTCGCCCGCAGGCCGGAACTTGTACGGCGGCGGCAACCGGTTGCCGATCTGGCGGAGCAGCAGCGCCTTCGTCGAGAGAATCCGTCCCGGGTCGCCCGCGAAGCGCCGGAGCAACGCGAGCGCGGCCGAGTGGAACGTCGACGCGCGCACGCCCTCGACACCCAGCCCCGCGAGCCGTGACCGGAGCTCGCCGGCCGCCTTGTCGGTGAACGTGACTGCGACGATCTCGGACGACGCGAACGCGCCGCTCGCGACCTGCCACGCGATCCGCCGCGTGATCGTCGTCGTCTTGCCGGTGCCGGCCCCCGCGAGAATGCAGACCGGCCCGCGCGTGGCCTCGACGGCGGCACGCTGCTCGTCGTTCAATCCGGCGAAGATCTGCTCGGTGTCCACGGATCGCCCACCGTACCCGGGCGGTCGGCCGACTTCGTCACGAGAGGGTGCAGAATCCACCCATGGACGCGGGGCCCGTCCCGACGCGCCATCCGCTGAGGCTCGCCGGCCTCATCGCGGGCGGCTGCGTGCTCGTCCTCGCCCTCGCGGCGGCGATCCTCTTCTTCTGGCTCCGCACGTATGCGCCGCTCAACGCGGTCGACTCCGGCAGCTTCGCACCGGGCTCCGGGCTCGGCGCCGACGTCGAGCCGGTGACGGGCTCGGGCGGTAGGACGGTGTTCATCCCCGCCTACCGGGCGGGACGGCCGTTCGACACCGCGTTCACGCTGCACAACACGGGACGCTTCGCCGTCGAGGTCACCGGGCTCGGGAGCGAGAACGGCCTTCCCGAGCTCCAGGCCGAGGAGCTGCTCGAAACGGACTCGTCGACCGCGAGTGCCGACCCGGATCACCTGCGGCCGTTCAGGCGACTGCGGCTCGACCGCGGGGACACGGCGGTCGTCGTCGTGCGATGGCGGCTCGACTGCTCAGGGAGCAAGGCCGAGGTCTACACCGCCGACGTGCCGCTTCGCTACACCTATCTGACGATGTTCACGCGGACGGAGCGGGTGGAGCTTCCGTTCGCTGTGACGCTTCGCTGCTCGGGAGGCCCGCCGGCGTCGCGGTGACGGGCGCATCGAGCTTCGGCTCGCGCACGATCGACCCGAGCTTCGCGACGACCTCGAGCGTGTCGCCGTCGTCGGCGAGCCGTTCGAGCTCGACGAGTTGCTGCGCGAGCCAAGCCGCATCGATCGGCGGCCGGCTCAGCCGCATGATCTTCGGGTGCGTCGTCTCGCCGACGGCCTCGTGGTCACCCCAGAGCTCCTCATGCAGCTTCTCGCCCGGCCGTGAGCCGACGTACCTGATCGAGACGTCGCTCGGCCCACTGAGCTCGTCACCCGGCAGACGCGGCTCCTTGCCGGAGAGGCGAATCATGTTCGACGCGAGCTCGACGATCTTCACGGGCTCGCCCATGTCGAGCACGAAAACCTGACCGCGACCGCCGATCGCGCCGGCCTGCACGACGAGCGACACAGCCTCCGGAATCGTCATGAAATAGCGCGTCATCTCGGGGTGCGTCACGGTCACGGGTCCACCCTTCTCGATCTGGCGTCTGAAGGTCGGAATCACCGAGCCGGACGAGTTGAGCACATTGCCGAAACGCACAGCGACGAAGCGCGTCTCGATGTCACGCCGGTGGCCGAGCGACTCGACGATCCACTCACAGATGGCCTTCGACTGCCCCATCACGGTCTGCGGGTTGACGGCCTTGTCGGTCGAGATGAGGACGAAGCGCTCGACGCCGAACTCGGCAGAAAGCTGCGCGATCACGCGCGTGGCCACGACGTTGTTTCGAACCGATGCAAGCGGGTGGGTGTTCATGAGCGGCACGTGCTTGTACGCGGCGGCGTGGAAGACGATCGTCGGCCGGTACTTCTCGAACACCTCGCGGCGCATCGCCTTCGCGTCCTTGACGTCGATCAGCTTCGGCACAGCGGGTGTGAAGTCGCGCTCGTCGACGAGCTCGCGTTCGATCTCGAACAACGGGGTCTCGGCGCTGTCGACGAGGATCAGCCGCGCCGGCCCGATGCGGGCGATCTGGCGGCAGAGCTCCGCGCCGATCGAGCCGCCGGCTCCGGTCACGAGCACGGTCTGACCTTCGAGATATGCGGCGATCTGCTCGAAATCGACGTCGACCTGCTCGCGCCCGAGAACGTCCTCCACCTGCACCGGGCGCATCTGGCCCGTGAGGTTCAGGTCACCGGAGATCAGCTCGTAGAGCCCCGGCAGCGTCTTCACGGGCACGTTCGCCGCCCGCGCGGCGTCGACGACGCGGCGCCGCATTTCGCCCGACGCGGAGGGGATCGCGATCAGCACCTCGTCCGGCTGGTGCTCCCGGAGGATGCGGGCGATCTCCTCGGTCGTGCCGAGCACGCGCACGCCCTGGATCCGCGAGTGCCGCTTCGCCGGGTCGTCGTCGACGAAGCCGACGGGCGTGTAGCGGAGCATGCGCGAGCGCTGCATCTCCTGGGCGACGAGGCGGCCCGCGTCGCCCGCACCCACGATGAGAACCTCTTTGCCCCGCGCCACGAGGTCGCCGCTGCGCGGCCGCTCGATCAGCGTCCGGGCAAGCAGACGCGCGCCCGCAACGAGCGACAGCGTCAAGAGCAAGTCCATGACGGCAATCGAGCGCGGCAGGCGCACGTTGTGCACCGGCGCGACGAGGTACACCGTGACGTAGGCCAGGAGCGATGCGACGACGACGCCGCGCGCCGCGCCCCACATGTCGTGCACGGAGACGTAGCGCCACCAGCGGCGATGGAAGCCGAACGCGAGGAACACGACGATCTTGATCGCGACGACGAGCAGGATCGTTCGCCGCAGCAAGGTGTCGTAGTACGGCGGCAGCCCCTGGTCGAACCGCAGCTGGAATGCGAGGAACCACGAGAGCGCGACGATGCCCGCATCGACCAGGAGCTGGAGGATGCGATGCCTGGCGAAGCCGCTCATGGCCTTATGCGCCGGCGCCGACGCCGACCGCAGAGCGGACGACGTCCACGACACGCTCCTGCGCCTCGGCCGGCATGGCCGGCCAGAGCGGCACGGAGAAGTTCTCCGTGGCCGCACGCTCGGTCTCGGGGAGCGAACCGGGCTCGTAGCCGAGGAACTTCAGCGCGGGCTGCAGGTGCAAGGGTGTCGTGTAGTACGTCGCCGTGCCGATGCCCGCCTCGACGAGGGCCGCGCGGATGCGGTCGCGGTCGGGCGAGCGGCAGACAAAGAGGTGGTAGATGTGACCCGGCTCGTCCTGGGGCAGGTCGACGAGGTCGCCGAGGCCGAGCTCGGCGTATCGGGCTGCGGCTTCGCGGCGCCCGCGGTTCCATTCGTCGAGCTGCGTCAGGAAGAGGCGCAGGAACGAGGCCTGGAGCTCGTCGAGTCGCGAGTTGTAGCCGACGAAGTCGAACTCGGTCTTGTCGCGCGAGCCGTGGAACGCGAGCATACGAACCCGCTCGGCGAGCGCTTCGTCGCTCGTCGCGACGAGGCCGCCGTCGCCGAGACAGAAGAGGTTCTTCGTCGGGAAGAAGCTGTACGTCGACACGAGGCCCTGCTGCGCGACACCCGGCGCGCCGAAGGCCTGCGCTGCGTCTTCGATCACCGGCACGCCGAGCTGCATGAGCTCGTCCATCGGCGCGGGGCGACCGAAGAGGTGCACCGGCATGATCGCGCGCGTCCGGTCGGTGATCTTTGCCGCAGCATCATCAGGATCGAGGTTGAGCGTGACGGGATCGATGTCTGCGAAGACCGGGGTCGCACCCCGCTGGGCGATCGACTCAGCCGTCGCGTAGAACGTGAACGCCGGACAGATGACCTCGTCCCCCGGGCCGATCTCGAGCGCGTCGAGCACGATCACGAGCGCGTCCGTGCCGTTCGCCACGCCGACCGTCTGCTTCACGCCGAGATACGCGGCCGCCTCCTCTTGGAAGGCGTAGTAGTTCGTCCCGCGGATGAACTGGCCGCTGTCGAGAACCTCGCGGAAACGGGCCTCGAGCTCCGCCTTCAGCGGGGCGTACTGGGAGTGGACGTCAATGAGCGGGATCGTCACGGCGATTCACTGTAGCGCCCTTCCTTAATCGATAGATGAGATACGCCGCGAGCACGAGAACGCCTGCAACGACGGCGTATTCGGCGTACCGGAAGTCGTGATGGAAGTGGTCGTAGCTCGAGCCCAGCCCGTAGCCCGCGCCGGCGATTCCGAAGGCCCAGAGTGCCGAGCCGATCAGGGTCAGGACGGTGTAGGGCGCGAAGCGCATCTCGAAGACGCCGGCCGGGATCGAGACGAACGAGCGTACGACCGGCGTGATGCGGCCGATGAGGACGCCGAGGTTGTCCCACCGTTCGAACCAGCGCTCGGCGCGGTCGAGCCGGGCCGGCGTGATGTGCAGCCAGCGCCCCCGGCGCTCGAGGAGCGGGCGGCCGCCGCGAAGCCCTACCCACCAGCCGACGATCGAGCCGACGAGGTAGCCGAGCGTCCCCGCGAGTCCCATGACGATGAACGCCGCCGCGCCGAAGCCGACCTTCGCGCCGAAGACCGACACGTGATGCGCCTCGGGGAAGACCCCGGCCGCAACGGCGCCGGCGTAGAGCATGACGAGCTCGCTCGCAGCCGGGAAGACGGCGTCGATCAGCATGAGCACGAAGACGGCGTAGGCGCCGTGCGAGGCGACCTGCGAGGTGAGGCTCGAGGAGAGGCTCGCGAGCACCGAGGGCAGTCTACGAGCGGCGCGTCGTGATCGGCGCGACAAGCGTCGCCTTGCCGATCGCGTTCGACGCGACGACGCGGACGCGGTAGCCGGCGGCGACGCGCCCCGTCCAGGACAAGGTCTGCGGTCCGGTGTCGAGCTTCTTCGAGACCAGCGTGGCAAGGACGATGCCGTTCGCCTTTTCGACCGTCACCGTGACGATTGCCGGATGTGCGAGCGAGAAGCTCGCCGTCAGCCCGTCGGCGCTGCGCGCGACCTGGAGCGAGCCGAGCGTCTGGTTCAGCGCGAACGTGCGCTCGGCGGTCGTCGTGCGTCCCGTGTCGTCGAGGCCCGTGACGACGAAGCGCCAGTCGCCCTCGACTCCGCCCGCGCCGCTCCACTGAACGGTGTGGACGCCCGGCTGCTCCGCATCCTGCGCCAGCGAGAAGGTCGCGCCGGAGGGACCGACGACCGATGCGCTCACCTGCGACGCGCGAACGAGCTTGTAGTTGAACGTCAGCACATCGTCGACGCCGTCTCCGTTTGGCGAGAGCGTCGTCGACGAAGGCGGTGCTGCGTAGACGCCGCTGTACGAGAGGAAGAGCGCGTCCGAGATCTGCTGCTCCGTATCGGCGGTCGGGCGCGTGAGGAGCGTGCCGTCGAACGCCATCGACGCTGACGGTCCGGTGCCTAGCCCCATTGCGGTCCGCACGCCGAGCCGGGCGAGCGCGACCGCAAGCTCGTAGTTCGTCATGCCGGCGCTGTACGCAGAGCTGCCGCCCTCGACCGTGGCGAGGAGGATCCGCCCGTCACTCAGTTGGCCGACTGCGGTGCGCGCGCTCCGCCGGTTCAACACCGGGTCGCCGAACGACTCGCGCGCGCGAAAGATCGGCTTGCCGGCCGACACGATGAGCGGACCGCCCCCGATCGCGCTCGCCATGGTGCTCCAGTTCGGCGTCAGCGTCGGGCGGATCTCGACCGTCGTGCCCACCGGCGCTTCTGCCGTGAGATGCGGCGCCTGACCGCCGCGCGACACGAGCACGGCTCCTCCCGGCGGAATCGGAACCGGGCCGTGGTCGAGCACCTGCGTGACGGCGCCCGTGATGACGCGGTTCGGCGTCAGCGGCGGAAGCGCCGACAGCACGTCGATGACGACACCGCTCTCCGACGGCGTTGCCGGCCCCCATGACGACGTGTAGAGCGTCGTGTGACCGTTGGCCGCCGGCGCGTTGAGGTCGAGTTGTCGCCTCTGGCCGTTGCCGTGCCAGGTGCCGTCAAAGCTGACCGCCGCGACGTTGAGCGTGCCGTCGGCGCCGATGCCGAGACTCGACCGCCCGCTCGCGGGTGCAGACTCGAGCACGCCGCCGCGCATGAGGATGCCCGACGGCTTTCCGGGATTCACGGAGAAGAAGTCGCCATTGACGCCGACGATCGTCGCGGTCACGGAGGCTTCCTTCTCCATGTCGGTCAGCGTCTGCGTTGCCACGATCGCGTTGTTCGACAGCGCCGGTGCGAGCGTGTAGAGCGATCCATCCGGCCGCGGTGCGATCACGACGTCGAGGACGACGGGGCCGTGCGGCGTGAACTCGACCAGCCGCTGATACGAGACGCCCGGCATGAGCAGCGATTGCGCCGTGACCTGCGCCGCCGCGGGGACTGCGGCGATTCCGGCGAGCACGGCGGCGATGAGAAGCTTGCGAAGCACGACCCCGGCGCAGGGTAGCGCTTCCCGCAACCGGGCTTCAGCCTGGTCGCAGTCGTTGCAACGCGCCGACGGAGC
>JBGPLW010000150.1:0-6796 GCA_041486645.1 Gaiellaceae bacterium
CATCGACAAGGCACTCGGCTATCCGACGCACGACCCGCACGGGGATCCGATCCCCGATGCGAACCTCGAGTGGCCCGAGCGGGCTAACCGCTAGCAACCTGCTTTCAAGCAGGTTGCAGTCGTTGCTACGACTGCAACCAGGCTGAAGCCTGGTTGCAGGGGCCTATGCGCTACGACCGAAGAACCAGGCCTCGAGCGGCTTCAAGCACTCCTCGCGCGTGAACGGCTTGCAGTGCGCGCCGCGGCCGTCGTGTTCAGAGACGGTCAGGTCGTCCTCGAGGGTCGCGTTCGCCTGCTCGAGCGCGTCCTCGAGCTCGTAGCCCTCGAAGACGTAGTCGCTTGCCTTGGCCTCGGTGCCGTTCCGGAGCTGCGGGTTGACAACCCGCCCGACGGCCCAGAGAGCGCCGGGCTTTCGCTCGATCCAGACGAGGATGCGCTCCTCACGACCGGCGTCGTCGACCCCTTGGAGCACCCGCTCCGCGAACCGTCCGCGGTCGGAGGAGACCCGCATGGCAGCGACTATACAATTGCTCTCATGCTTCGGCTGGTGACCCTGCTTCGGAATCCGTTCAGCTTCCTGTTCACCCGCTCCTCGGCCGAAGAGCAGGTCGTCGCGTATCTGACCCGGGAGCACCGACGCGGGCGCGCGCTCGCCGAGATCCTCCAGGACCGCTACGTCAAGAACCGCCTCTCGCCGCAGCAGCAGGCTCGTCTCCTCGATGACCCGGAGCTCGTCAAGGTGCTCGGCGAGCAGGACATCGACGCTGCGCGCGACGCGATGGGCGTTCGCTAGCCGGCGCGCTCGACGACGGCCGCAGCGGCGGCGATGTCCCACGCTGCGAGCCCGTTCGACTTGAAGACGACGATGTCCTCGTCGGCCTGCCGGCCCGCGAGCTCACCGGCGACGACTTCCTGGAGCTCGTGCACCTCGAGCCAGTCGAGGAGGCCGCCCTCGATCGGCTCGATCAGGTCGGCCGACTCGAGCCGCGCGTCCTCGATCGAGTCGCAACAGACGAACGAGGCGCGCTCGAGGACGACGTTGTCGAGCTCGCGGCGCCGCCCGTCGTTCGCGCCGACGGCGCAGACGAGTGCACCTTCGTTCAGCCACTCGCCGCGAAGCACGGGATCGGGTGAGCCCGTGACGGTGACGACGATGTCGCACTCGCCCGCGTCGCGATGGCTCTCGCCGGGCTCGCAGTCGTTCCGCTCGCAGAACTCTCGCAGCGTTGCTTTGGTACGGCAGTACGCGACGACGCGCTCGATGCCCGGCACCGCGGCGCGAATGCACGCGACCTGCGTCGCCGCCTGCCACCCGCAGCCGATCACCCCGAGCGTCGTTGCGCCGGGGCGGGCGAGGTGCTTCGCCGCGACGCCGCTCGCCGCGCCCGTGCGGAGCTGGCCGAGTTTGTCGGCGTCGATCACCGCGACGAGCTCGGGGGAGCCAGTACGAAAGAGCGTGACGACGAAGCGCGCGCCTTCCGCGAAGCCCGCGTAGACCTTGGCGCCGGCGTAGCCGAGCTCGAGGTCGGCGGCGGCCATCACCGCGAGCGCGCCGTGCTCGAGCCGGAGCCGGTAGCGCGGCCGGTTCTCGACCCCGCCGCCGGCGAGACGGCGGAAGCACGCCTCGATCGCGTCGACCGCAGCGGCGGGCGAGAGCAGCCGTTCGACGTCGGCTTCCGAGAGGTAGAGCGTCACGCGTCCGGGTTCTTGCCGGTGGTGAGCCTCCCTGCTTGACATGTGACCGTTTAGTCACCTATCATCCGGGCATGGACGACGACGATCGGGTCTTCAGGGCGCTCGCCGATCCGACACGCCGGCATCTCCTCGACCAGCTCTTCGAGCGCGACGGCCGCACGCTCACGGAGCTCGAGTCGGAGCTCGAGATGACGCGGTTCGGCGTGATGAAGCACCTGCGCGTCCTCGAGGACGCAGGCCTCGTCGTCAGTCGTCGCTCGGGCCGGGAGAAGCTGCACTTCCTGAACCCCGTCCCGGTCCGCCTCATCCACGACCGCTGGATCGACAAGTACACGGAGCGTCGCGTCTCGGCGCTCGCAGACCTCAAGAACGAGCTGGAGGAAAGTGCATGACGACCATGACCGAACAGACGACGCAGGTCTACACCGTGTTCATCCGTGCGACACCGGAGCAGGTGTGGGACGGGATCACGAAGCCGGAGTTCACGACGCGCTACTTCTACGGGAGCGTGCTCGACTCGACCTACGAGCCGGGCGCGCCGTACACGGGCTGGTCCGAGGACCGCTCGCAGCAGTACGTCGACGGCGAGGTGGTCGAGGCCGACCGGCCGCGCAAGCTCGTGACGACGTGGCGTGCAATGTACGACCCCGAGACTGCGGCGGAGCCGTACAGCCGCGTGACGTGGGAGATCGAGCCCGCCGGCGAGCACGTGACGAAGCTGACCGTGGTCCACGACGAGCTCGAGGCCGCGCCGAAGACGGCCGCGAACGTCGCGGGCGGCTGGAGCTTCGTCCTGAGCGGCCTGAAGACGCTGCTCGAGACGGGCGAACCGCTGGGAAGCTAGGGGAAACGGGGCCCGGCCTCGCGCGAGCGATGCCGGGCGCCGCGTCCTTTGTTACAAAGGGGGCGTGCGCGCCGTGCTCGTCACTGGTTTCGCCGCGCTTCTGCTCGCCCTCCCCGCCTCCGGCGCCGGGGCCGGCCCGTCGGCCGAGTGGCTGGCGCAGGCGCGATGCGTGCACCTGAAAGAGGGTGCGTGGACGGCGAACACGGGCAACGGCTACTTCGGCGGCTTCCAGTTCGCGGCGCCGACGTGGAAGCGCGTGGGCGGCAAGCCCGACGACGCGTTCGCATTTCCGGGCGACCGTGCGCATCCGTTCACGGCGACGGTGCAGGAGCAGCAGTACCGCGCGTGGCTCCTTTGGAAGCGCGACGGCCGCACCTGGCGCTCGTGGGGCGCGGTCGGCGCCTCCTGTTCCTAGCGTTCAGGGGCGAACCCTCGTCCAAGGGATCGTCGCCGGACCCGCGCGGTGCGATCTAGGAAGGAACGAAGAGCCAGGGCGGCGCGGCCACGCCGGATATTCGAGGGGGAAACGTCGTGTTGGCCATCGCCGCCCGCTTGACCGCAATCGCAGCAGCAGCCGTCTTCGCCGGATCCGCGTCGGCGCAGAGCACCGGTGTCGGGTTCACGCTTCTGCCGCAGCACGTGGTGCAAGGCGAGGACGCGCGCGTCGCTGTCAGCGTCCGGCCCTCAGGGACGCGCTGCACGCTGAATGTCCGCTATCAGGGCGGCACGCAGCAGGCGGGGCTCGGCGCGATGACCGCGACACATGGCCGTGCGGCGTGGACGTGGCATGTGCCGATCGACGTGCAGGCCGGGCCCGCGCAGACGACCGTTCGTTGCGCACGCGCGGGTTCGGTGACGCGCTCGCTCGTCATCGTCGGCCGCCTCGTCGAGCCGAAGATCACGGTCACGAAGCAGGGCTTCTCGATCAGGGCGAACCCAGGAGGGGGAACGCGGCTCAGCTACGGCCTCGTCCTGCACAACGGCTCGCCCGAGAAGGACGCTGTCAACGTTTCCGTGCAGACGAACTTCGTGCTGGGTGACAACAACCTGCTCGGCACCGACTCGCAGCGCATCAGCGGCATCCCTGCCGGCTCGGACTACGCGCTCGGGCGCATGATGAGCTTCCCCGGCGGAGCGCCGATCACGCGCCTCGAGGTCGTCGTCCAGGTCGAGAAGTTCCAGGCACGTGCGCTCCACAACCCGACGCTCGCCAACATCCACCTCGTGCCCGGGCTCTATGACCCGAGTTGGGTCGGGACGGTGGAGGGCGAGCTTCAGAACACCGATCCTGCTCTGTCGCTGCAAAGCGCCGACCTTTCCGCGGTCGTCTTCGACGCGGCAGGCAACGTGATCGGCGGCGGCTCGGGCTTCGCCTTCCAGGCGCTGCCGCCCGGCGCACGCCAGTTCATCCAGGTCTCGTACGGGCTCGACGCGATCCCGTGGGACCGCGCCGCCTCGACGATGGTCTCGATGACCTCGACCTGGAAGCAGCCCGGAACCTAACGTCGCCGGGGGTAAGACGTTTCGGGCGTCTTGTGGCGGGAACGCCAGTTGTGGCGTGACAATGACGCGCACCCCATCGCGTACGGTCCGCTGCCTCATCGCAGGCGGCGTGCTCGCCGCCGCGCTCACCGCCGCGATTCCGGCGGCTGCCGCAACCGCCCCGAGCGTGACCACCGGCCCCGTCACGGCCGTCGGCCCCACGACGGCGACGGTCTCCGGAACGGTGAACCCGAACGGTACGGCGACGACGTGGTACGTGGAGTACGGCACGAGCACGAGCTACGGCTCGAAGACGAGCTCGACCAGCGGCGGCGCGGGCACGACGACCAGCAACGTCTCGGCGAACCTCAGCGGCCTCACGGCGGGAACGACATACCACTACCGGCTCGTCGCCGTGTCGAGCGCCGGCACGAGCCACGGCACGGACGGGATCCTGCAGACGTCGTCGACGCCGGGCGCCGCGACCGGTAGTGCGAGCTCCATCACCTCGACGTCGGCGACGCTGAACGGGACCGTCAACCCGAATGGGCGCTCGTCGACGTGGTACTTCGAGTACGGAAGATCCACGAGCTACGGCTCGAAGACTGCGGTCAAGGACGCGGGCGGCGGGACGAGCGCGATCGCCGTCTCCGCTCAGGTGACCGGCCTACAAACGGGTCGTTCGTACCACTTCCGGCTCGTCGCCTCGAGTGATGCCGGGACGAGTCGCGGCGCCGACCAGACGTTCCTGCCCAGTGCCGTGCCGACCGTGGTCACGAAGCCGGCTTCGAGCATCCACGACACGACCGCGCAGCTCAATGGAACGGTCAACCCGAACGGGCTCGCCACAAGTGTGTACTTCGAGTACGGGACGAGCACGGGGTACGGCGCCAAGACTGCCGTCAAGTCGGCCGGCTCCGGCACGAGCTCACGGAGTGTCTCAGCCGGCGTCGTCGGGCTCGCGGGCGCCACGACCTACCACTACCGGTTCGTCGCCACGAGCGCGGCAGGGACGACCGCCGGCGCCGACCAGACGTTCACGACGCTCGGCCTCGCCACGGTGCATACCGGGGGCGCGACGAGCATCGGAGAGCAGACCGCAACGCTCACAGGATCCGTCACGCCGAACGGGCACTCGACGAGCTGGTATTTCGAATGGGGAACCAGCACGAGCTACGGCACTCGCCTGCCTACGAGGAGCGCCGGCTCGGGGACGACGGCCGTCGCTGTCTCGGCGCCGATCTCAGGCCTGAGCGCGGGCACCACGTATCACTTCCGCCTCGTGGCGACGAACAGCGCGGGCACGAGCACCGGTGCGGACGTCGTGTTCGCGACCACAGGGGCTGCCGTAACCCTTGTTGCAGCCGCGCCAAGAGTCGTATTCGGACTCCCCGTCAGGCTGTCGGGCGTCGTCGGAACGAAGCAGGCTGACCAGAGGGTGACGGTGTTCGCGAAGAGATTCGACGCGGGTTCGTTCACGGCGCTCGCCACCGTCCTGACCGGTGCCGGCGGAACGTGGACTCTTGCGGTCCGACCGAGGATCCACACGACGTACAAGGCGCTGTTCAACGGCAGCGCAAGCCCAACCGTCACGATCGGCGTACGCCCGGCCATCACGCTGCACGCGGTACCGAAGAAGCTCGGAAGCTTCACGACGCACGTCACCGGCGTGCACTCGTTCGCGGGTCGAATCGTGCAACTGCAGCGGCGCCTCGCGAACGGCGGCTGGCGGACGATCGCCCGGCGCGCGCTGAACGCCCGCTCCACCACCGTCTTTGCGCCCAAGCTCGCACTCGGGCGTTGGACGCTGCGGGTCGCGATGAGCGTCAATCAGGCCGGAGCCGGGTATCTCGCCGGCTTCAGTGGCTCGATCGCCTACCGGCGCCGCTGAGTCGAGCCAATGCGCACGGCATGATTCGAACATGCGATCTTCGCCTCTCGACGCGGTCGCTTGGCTGGCCGCAGGGGTCATGCGGAACTACATCGCGCACTTTCCGGTCGCCCGCGGCAAGGGTGTCGTCTGCCGACGGCTGGCGCCTCATCTGCCGGCGCGACACCGAGAGTTCGTCGCGCGCTTCCCGGGCGACAGCATGGTCGTGCTTCGCTTCGACGAATGGCTCGGGCGGCACTACCTCCAACACGGCTCGTTCGAGCCGGCGGAGCTCGCGTGGGCGCTGTCGCAGCTGTCAGAGGGTGCAGCGATGTTCGACGTCGGCGCGAATGTCGGCGTCTACGCCGTGACCGCCGCCGTCCGTGTCGGCCGCGCCGGCCGGGTCATTGCAATCGAGGCGGACTCCTCGTACGCCCCGCGGCTCGAGCGCAACATTCAGATCAACGGGCTCGACAACGTCACGACGATCGTCGCCGCCGCGGGCGAGGCAGACGGAGAGGCCGTGCTCACCGTTGCGTCGGAAGGCGCATTCTCATCGACCGATGCGCTGCAGACGGGGCAGGCCTCGGGCGAGACGAGGCGCGTGCGCCAGATCCGGCTCGACACGGTGTGGCACGACGCAGGTGAGCCGCACATTTCGCTCGCGAAGATCGACGTCGAGGGCGCTGAACTGCGCGTCCTCCGCGGCGCGGAACGGTTGCTCGAGCGCTGCAGCCCGGCGCTCCTCGTCGAGGTCCAGCCGCCCACCGCGGAGGCGGTCCAGGCACATCTGCGAGACCGTGGGTACGTCGACGTCACACCGGCCGGCTTCTCGGGCGTGAATCGGGCCTTCGTTTCCGTCTAGCGGCCGCTCTTCGCGAGCCATTCGGCGTGCATGCGCCCGG
>JBGPLW010000151.1:0-6795 GCA_041486645.1 Gaiellaceae bacterium
CGCCGTCGCGGCGGCGTCGTTCTCGCCGCCTGGCCGGGCGGTCGTCGATGCGGTGCGGCGGACGATCGGCGTCGAGCATGCGGCTCCTGCGCTCTTCCGGTTGCCCGCGCCGGGCCGACTGCTCGTGAGCGGGGCGGGCGGCACGTGGGTCGTGGCGGCCGATGGTTCGAAGCGGCGCCTCGGGGACGACGGGCAGGCGTCGTGGTCGCCGCACGGACTCTTCGTCGTCGTGGCGGGCGGCGACGCGCTCGCAGCGGTCGAGCCGGCGCACGGCACTGTGCACTGGACGCTCTCGCGGCCGGGTGTGCTGTTCCCGCGCTGGGGCGGGGCGCGCGCCGACACGCGGATTGCATATCTCAGCGCGGGTCATCTGCGTGTGGTGGCGGGTGACGGCACGGGCGACGTCGAGCTCGCGCGGGCAGCACGTGTCGCGCCGGCATGGCAGCCGGAGCGGCATGTCGTCGCGTATGCAACTCGATACGGCAGCGTCGCCGTCGTCGACGTGGACTCGAGGGCGGTGCTGGCGGTGCACGCGGCGCGCGGCGTGCGTGAGCTCGCGTGGTCACCGGACGGGAAGCAGCTAGTCGCGGTGACGCCCGAGTTCGTGCAGATCTGGAAGAGCGGCGGCCCGCAGCTCATGTTGCGGCTGGCCGGTGTGCAGGCGATCGCTTTCGCACGCGACGGCCGGCTCGCGCTGCTCCACGGCCGGAACGTGTTCGTCTACGGGGCGAACGAGGCAGGCAATGTGTTCAGCGCGCCGGGCCGGCTGGCCGGGCTCGCGTGGTCGCCGAACGGGCGCTGGCTCGTGACGTCTCTCCCCTCCGCCGACCAGTGGATCTTCGTCGGCGGCCGGCGCTTGCGGGCGGTATTGAACATCGAGCGCCAGTTCGGCGGGCCCGTTTCGCTTGACGGCTGGGTGCCTGGCACCTAACCTGACCGGGTTCCCGTCCCCGGCCAAAGGAGGTTCGAACTCATGACGTGTGTTCTTGCAGCCTCTTCGGCCGTCTCGGCCGACTAGCCGCGCGACGGACGTAGCTCCTTTCGGAGGCGGCCGCCGCGCCGTCCTCCATTCCCATTTCCGAAGGAGAACCTGCGTTGCCTGAGTTCGATCTGGGCGCGCTCGGGTGGAACCCGGAGCTCGCCGAACAACTGGAGCCTGGCCTTGTGCCGGGGCGCGTGATCGCGGCGCATCGTGCCGCGTACGACGTGCAGACGGCCGACGAGGTCGTCCGTACACGCCTGCCCGGGAGGCTGATGCACGAGAGCGTCGAGGTGGCGGTCGGCGATTGGGTCGGGCTCGGCGACGGGCTGATCCGCGCGGTGCTGGCGCGCCGGAGCGCGATCGTGCGCAAGTCCGCCGGTCTGACGTCTGAGTCGCAGACGCTTGCCGCGAACATCGATGTCGCGTTCATCGTCACGTCGCTCGGCCCGGACCTCGAGCCGCGCCGCATCGAGCGGTATCTCGTGACGATCTGGGAGAGCGGTGCGTCGCCCGAAGTGGTGCTGACGAAGGCCGACCGAATGGAGGATCCGTGGGGCCTCGTCGCGGAGGTCGAGGCGGTCGCGCTCGGCGTGCCGGTGCACGTCGTCAGCGCCGTGACGGGCCAGGGCGTCGACGCGCTGCGCGCGCGAATCGGCGACGGCGCGACCGCCGTCCTGATCGGCTCGAGCGGTGTCGGCAAGTCGACGCTCGTGAACCGCTGGGTCGGACACGAGCGCATGGCCGTGAAGGAGACGCGCGAGGACGACGACGAGGGCCGTCACACGACCGTGCATCGCGAGTTGATCATGCTGCCGGGCGGCGGCGTCGTGATCGACACGCCGGGCATCCGCGAGCTGCAGCTGTGGGACAGCGGCGGCCTGGACGAGGCGTTCGCGGATGTCGAGGAGCTCGCCGCGACGTGTCGCTTCACCGACTGCTCGCACAACACCGAGCCCGGGTGTGCGGTGAAGGCCGCACTCGAGTCAGGTGTGCTGGCAGTGCCTCGCTACGAGAGCTGGCTGAAGCTGCAGCGGGAGCTACGAGCAATCGCAGTCCGCTCGGACGCGCGCCTGCGGCGCGAGGAGAAGCGCAAGTGGCAGCTTCGTGTGCGCGACGCGAAAACGCGGATCCGGCATCGGTGAGAGAGGGCTCCACGTCTCTCAGCGGTGACAGTCACGGGTAACGACTTCGTCACGACTTCGTCACGACTTCCTCGCAACTCCGGAGAATGTCCGCGAAGGACACTTGCGGTGCGTGAGCTCCGTCATCACGGTCGGCGCATGTCGCGCCACGCGAGAGGTCACTTGCCAGCCGGCATCTACCACGTGACGACTCGAAGCGCTGGGCCGATGTCCGTATTCACGGACGACGACGAGCGGACGCGTTTCTGCAATCTCCTCGCAGAGACGACTCGCCGGTCGGCCTGGAGCTGCCGGGCGTTCTGTGTCATGTCGACCCACTACCACCTACTCGTGGAGGTGCCCGACGACGCGCTTCAGGCCGGAATGCAGCGTCTCAACTGGGGGTATGCGAGGTGGTTCAACGCGCGACACGGCCGCTCGGGCCATCTCTTCGGTGAACGGTACTACTGCATCCGCGTCGAGACGGACGCTCATATGCTCATCCTGCTCCGTTACCTCGCGCGGAATCCCGTCGCTGCCGGACTCTGCGAGCGGCCGTCCGACTGGCTGTGGGGCAGCTATCGAGGCTGCGTCGGCGTCGACGAGGGCTTTTCCTTCGTCGATGCTGCGCCACTGCGCGCGTACTTCGGTGCGGCGGCGGAACGATCCACTGCCCTAATCCGCCAGTTCGTCGGGGACGACTGAGCCGTGGTGACTGTCACCACGGGGAACCGCTAGACCGAAGCGGGCTGCCCGACCATGTCGAGGGGCTTGACGATCTCGGCGAAGTGGCAGGCGCTCGGGTGGCCTTGGCCTCGGTCGACGAGCGTTGGCTCTTCTTCCGCACAGATCGGCTGGGCTTTCCAGCAGCGCGTGCGGAAGCGGCAGCCGCTCGGGGGGTTTGCCGGGCTCGGGACGTCGCCTTCCAGCACGATGCGCTGGCGCTTGCCGCGCTGGCCCGGCTCCTCGATCGGCACCGCCGAGAGCAGCGCCTGCGTATACGGATGGCACGGCCGCTCATAGATGTCGTGCCGCGTGCCGATCTCGACGACCTTGCCGAGATACATCACCGCAACGCGGTCGGACACGTGGCGGACGACGGACAGGTCGTGCGCGACGAAGATGTACGTCAACCCGAAGTCGCGCTGGAGCGACTCCAACAGGTTCACGACCTGCGCGCGGATCGACACGTCGAGCGCGGAGACCGGCTCGTCGAGGATGATCAGCTGCGGGTTCAACGCGAGCGCGCGCGCGACGCCGATGCGCTGCCGCTGACCGCCCGAGAACTCGTGCGGGAACCGGTTCGCGTGCTCCGGCGACAGGCCGACGATGCGCAGCAGTTCGTTCACCCGCTGCTTGCCGGAGTCGCCGCCGTAGCGGCCGTGGATGCGCAGCGGCTCCGAGACGATGTCGCGCACCGTCATGCGCGGATTCAGCGACGCGTACGGATCCTGGAAGACGATCTGCATCTCGCGGCGCACGTCGCGCATCTGCCGACGGTTGAAGCCGGTGATGTCGCGCCCGTTGAACCAAATCCTCCCGGCCGTCGGCTCGACAAGCTTGATCAGCGTCCGCGACAGCGTCGTCTTGCCGCAACCCGACTCGCCGACGAGGCCCAACGTCTCTCCGGCCTGGATCGAGAGATCGACGCCATCCACCGCGTGGATCTGGCCGACCGTCCGCTTCAGAAGCCCCGCGCGGATCGGGAAGTGCTTGACGATGCCCTCGAGCCGCAGGATCTCCTGTCCCTGCGGAGCGGGCGCGTGGATCGCCTCCAGCTCCTGCTCCGGCTCCGGTGCGCTCACGACGCACCTCCCGCCGGCACCGGCTCCGCGAACTTCGAGTGACGCCCGATCAGCTCCTCGGCGAAGTGGCACGCCGACTCATGATCCGATCCGCCGTCGATGGAACGAAGCGCCGGCACCTGTTCGCGGCACGGCAGCCTGCCCTGCGACAGGAAGCACCGCGGATGGAACGCGCAGCCCGGCGGCCGGTTGATGAGCGACGGCGGCTGGCCGGGAATCGGCCGCAGCCATTCCTCATCCTCTGTCAGCTTCGGCAGCGAGTCCATCAGGCCGATCGTGTACGGATGTCTCGGGTTCTGGAAGATCGTGTGCACATCTCCGTGCTCGACGATCTTGCCGCCGTACATCACGATCACGCGCTCACACAGCTCGGCGACGATGCCGAGGTCGTGCGTGATGAGGATCGTCGCGGCGTGCGTCTCTTCCTGCACGCGCTTCAGCACCTCGAGCACCTGCGCCTGGATCGTCACGTCGAGTGCGGTCGTCGGCTCGTCCGCGATCAGCAGCGACGGCGAATTCGCGATCGACATCGCGATCATCGCGCGCTGGCGCATGCCGCCCGAGAACTCGTGCGGGTAGTTGTCGTACCGTGATTCCGGGTTCGGTACGCCGACGAGCCGCAGCAGGCCGATGACGCGCTCCTTCACCACATCGTTCTTTTCCTTCGGGTAGTGCGTCTTGATCGCCTCACCGAGCTGATAGCCGACCTTCAGCACCGGGTTGAGCGATGTCATCGGGTCCTGGAAGATCATCGCGACCTCGTCGCCGCGGACGCGCCGCAGCTCGCGCTTCTTCATCTTCAGGAGATCCTTGCCTTTGAACATCGCGGTGCCGCTCACGATGCGGCCCGGCGGCTGCGGGATGAGCCCGAGGATCGACATCGTCGAGACGCTCTTGCCGGAGCCCGACTCGCCGACGATGCCGAGCGTCTCGCCCGGGAAGATGTCGTACGAGATGTCGTCGACCGCGTGGACGATTCCGTCGTCCGTGCGGAACTCGACGGCCAGATTCCTGATCGACAAGACCGGCTCAGGCACGAACTCTCCTCTGCTGCGGGTCGAGCGCGTCCCGCAGGCCGTCGCCGACGAAGTTGATCGCGATGACGATGACGAGCAGCGTCAGGCCCGGGAAGACGGTGATCCACCACTTCTGCGGGAACTGCTGACCGCTGGCGATCAAGGAGCCGAGCGACGGCGTCGGCGGCTTGATGCCGAACCCGAGGAAGGAGAGCGCCGCCTCGACGATGATCGCCGCACCGACCGACAGCGTGCCGTTGACGACGATCGGCCCGAGCGTGTTCGGGAGGATGTGGCGGAACATGATGCGGATGTCGCCCGAGCCCGCCGCCTTCGCCGCCTCGACGTACTCCTTCTCGCGCAACGACAGGAACACGCCGCGCACGATGCGGGCGAGGCCCGTCCAGAAGAAGAGCGCGAGGATGAACGACACGCGCCACTGCGATCCCTGCCCGAGCAGCGCGGCGGCGGTCAGCAGGATCGCGAGCGCCGGCAGCGTGAGGACGAGGTCAGTGATGCGCATGAGGATGTTGTCGATCCAGCCCCCGTAGTAGCCGGCGACAGCGCCGACGATCACGCCGATGATCGACGAGGCGAACGCGACGAAGACGCCCACCTCCATCGACGTCCGGATCCCGTAGATCACGCGGCTGAAGAAGTCGCGGCCGATCTCGTCCGTGCCGAAGAAGTGGTGCGCAACGGTCGTCGGCCCGGCGAGGACATTCGTCAGGTCGATCTCCTCGAACGAATACGGGGCGACGAGGTTCGCGAAGATTCCGGCGCCGAAGACGACGACGAGCACGATCAGCCCCGTCATCGCGAGCCGGTGCCGCAGGAAGCGGCGGCGCGCATACGACCACTGGCTGCGGGCCTTGAGCTCGAGCCCCGCCTCCTGCGTCCCCTCGATTCCCATGGCAACCCCCGGCTGGAGGTCGGCCATCGTCGGGAGGACCGGCTTGTCGGCGTGAACCGGGGTCGGCTCAGTCATAGCGAATTCTCGGATCGAGGTACCCGTACAGGATGTCGGCGACCAGGTTGAAGAAGATGATGATCGTCGACGTGACGACGAGATACGCCATGACGGCGTAGATGTCGAGCTGCCCGAGCTTCTGGATGAAGTAGTACCCCATCCCGTCGAGCGAGAAGACGGTCTCGGTCACGATCGCACCGCCGAGCAACCCGCCGAAGTTCAAGGCGGCGATCGTCACGATCGGGATGAGCGCGTTGCGAAAGACGTGCCGCATGATCACCAGGCGTTCCGGTAACCCCTTCGCGCGCGCGGTCCTCACGTAGTCCGTGTTGATCACGTCCAGCATCGAAGCGCGCATGTAGCGGCTGTAGAGCGCGAACGAGATGATCGTCAACGTGATCACGGGCAGGCCGATGTGCTGTAGGCGGTCGAACGACCACGTGCTGTTACCGCGGCTGTTGAGACCCGCCGTGAAGAAGATCCGCACGTGCCATTTCAGGTAGATGTCGACGAAGAGGATCTGGAGTAGCAGCGCCAGCCAGAACGTCGGCATTGCATACCCGAGGAAGCTCGCCGACGTGAAGAAATAGTCGAAGGGCGAATACTGGCGTATGGCAGAGAAGATTCCGACTGCCACCCCCAGTATCAGCGCGAGTATCTCCGCGATGATGATCACCTGCGCCGTGTGGCCCATCGTGCGCTGGATGTCGGGCCAGATCGGCTGCGAGGTCACGAGCGACGTCCCGAGCTTGTGCTCGACGACGTCCTTCACCCAGAACCAGTAGCGCACCGGGATGGCGCGGTCGAGGTGGTACTTGTGCTGCAGGTTGTTGTACGTGATCACCGAGAACTGCGGGTTCGCGCGCAGGTTGTCGGTCGGGTTCCCCGCGAGCGAGACGAA
>JBGPLW010000152.1:0-6746 GCA_041486645.1 Gaiellaceae bacterium
CTAGAGGGTTGATGTGAAATTCGGCCGCAGTCGGGGGCGCTCCAGGCCAAGCGGGGCAGTGCGGGCGGTTGCGGCGCGTAGCAGCGCTACGGGCCGCGGCCGAACGTGCTGAACCGCGCCGCGCCTGGGGCGTCATCCGGCCCGGCGGAATTTCACATCAGGCCTCTAGTTCAGCGGGATCCGCAGCGCGGCGAGCTTTTTCTTGAGCCCGCTCGGCATCGGCTCGCTGACCGCTTGCCGCACGTACACGCGCAGGCTCTCCTCGAAGCGGTAACGGCGCCGGCACCACTCGCAGTCGTCGAGATGCAGCTCCGCCTCGACTCGCTCGGCCTCGGTCAGGATGTGATCGAGGTACGGCTGCATCATCTCTTCGCAGTGCGCGCACGGATCTTGTTGCGCGTCCTTCATGAGGCATCCTCCATGACGGAATCGGCGAGCTCGCGCTTCAGGATGCGGCGGCCACGGTGGAGGCGCGACATCACCGTGCCGATCGGGATGTCGAGGATCTGCGCGGCATCCTGGTAGCTGAAGTCGCCGATGTCCACGAGCACGATTGCATCCCGGAAGTCGTGCGGCACGGCAGAAAGCGCGGCGACGATGTCGTCCTGCGACAGGCGCTCGACCACGCGATCCTCGTCGCTCGCGGCGCCGTCCGACTCCGCGAGCTTGTCGTACAGGTAGTAGTCGTTCGCCTCGAGCGGCGTCGTCTGCGGCGCGCGCTGCGAGCGGCGGCCGCGATCGATGTTGAGGTTCGTGAGAATCCGGAGCAGCCACGCGCGCAGGTTCGTCCCCGGCGTGTACGAGCGCCAACTGCGGAAGGCGCGCGCGTACGTCTCCTGCACGAGGTCCTCCGCCTCGTCGCGAGAGTTCGCGAGGTGCCGCGCGACGCGGAACACCTGGTCGGAGAGCGCGAGCGCTTCCTCTTCGAACCTGACACGGTCGCGCGCCTCACTGGCGATCCGGGCTGCATCGGGAGGCGCTTCGGCCATAAGAGTCACAGTACCTTGTCAACGAGCGCGGAGCCGGTGTGATTCCCCGACGCGACTGGAACCTGACCGAAGTCAGGTTGCGAGAAGCTCGCGGAAGCCGGCCTGCGACATCGCGTCGAGCAGCGCGTCGCGGGAGGTCTGCTCGTCGTCCCACGCGAGCGTGACCTGGCCCATGAGGTTCGCATTCGCCGACTCGAGCCCCTCGTGCCCGGTCAGCGCGCCGGCGAGCCGGTTGACGCAGCGCTCACAGCGGATGCCGCTGACCTGGATCGTCTCGGTCACCGTCGCCATCGCGTCAGGCTACCGTCCGCGCCACGAGGTCCGCGGCGACGTCCGAGGCCGCGAGCTGAGCGAAGGCCTCCGGCTCCGGCGGCTCAGCGCCGAGGAGCTCCCGCGCGAGGTCGCGCGCGGAGACGACGCGGTCGCCGTCCGGATGGATGAGCTCGGCGTCGAGACCGAGATGCGAGGCGGCGAAGCGGTTCTGGAGGTAGTGGCCGCGGTCCGCACGGCGCGGCGCCGCCTCCTCGACGAGCTTCCGCAGGATCTCGGTGATGAGCACCGTGCGCTCGAGGGCCGTCGGCTGGTCGGCGATGCGGATCTCGAGCGTGCCGAGCCGCGGGTTCGGGCGGATGTCCCACCAGACGCGCGTGTGATCGGCGATGACGCCGAGCTCGACGAGGTGCTCGATCCAGGTCTCCCAGTCGCCATAGCTCTCGAACGCCGGCGGCGCTCCGGCCCGTGGCAGCTCGGCGAGGATGCCAACACGGTTCGAGAGCATCCCGGTCGTCACGCCGTCGACGAACGGCGAGTTGGCGGAGATCGCGAGCACGACGGGCAGCCACGGCAGCACGGCTTCGAGCCGTTCGTAGCAGCGCTCCGCGCTCTCGACGCCGACGTGCACGTGCAGGCCGCTGACGCCCTGGCGGCGCGCCGCGCGGCCGATCGTCTCGATCATCTGGACGTATCGCTCCTCCTGCACGACGGGGAGCGACTCGAGGACCGCCGTAGGATGCGCGCCCGCCGCGGCGATCGCGAGACCGTGCTTGCCGGCGATGCGAACCGCAGCCGCACGGAGCTCGCGCAGCGCAGCGGTCGCCTCGGCGACGTCCGCGCACACGTTCGTGTTGAGCTCGACGACCGACGCGTGCAGCTCCGTCTTCAGCGACCCGGGCAGGTCGAGCTCAGAGGCCTCGCGCACGAGCACGCCCACGGCCGCTGTCGGCTCGAGCGTCTCGCCGTCGAGGATCATCAGCTCCTCTTCGACGCCGAGCGAGTGCGGCGAGGATTCGCCGAAGTGCGCTTCGATCACGTCTTGCCGCGGATGCCGTGCACCGGCCTTCCGGCGGCTTCCCACGCGTAGTACGACGCGCTCGGGCCGAACGTCAGCTCGTAGCTGACGACGCGCGGGTTGCGGCCGACCTCCTTCGCGCGTGCGGCGTGGCGCAGCAGATTCGGGTCGTCGCGCTCCTCCCACACGAGCACGAGATGCGCAGCCGTCATGAACGTGGCGACGAAGACGCAGCCCGGCGCAGGGCACGGGAACGGGTCGGTCGACACGCAGTACCAGCCGGCGTGTTCCTCGTCACCCTCGCCGGCCCAGATCTCTTCGTCGACGTCCGGCGTGGCGCCTTCGACGACACCGGAGCGTCCGAGTTGGAAGTCCTCCCCTTCCACGGGCGGAAAGGTAGCGCCAGCGGGTCGGCTTACGCGGTCGGGCCCCCGGCGGCACGGCCCTTAAGGAGATTCGCAGCACTCTGCTGAGCGGCGTGCAGGACGAAGGTGAGCTGGGTCTTCGTATTCGGGCCGAAGCTGTACGTGCCGGAGAGCACGTTGCCGAGCCGCTGGTACACGGCATACGAGGTGCTGTCGACGTGCTTCCCCTTGACCGTGCCGGTGACGCGCACGCGCACGGCGAGGTAGCCCTTCAGCAGCTTCGAGCCCGCGATGCGCGTAATCTTGAAGCGAAGGGGCGGTAGCGTCGGGTCGCCGGTCGCGATCGGCGTGCTCGGGCAGGAGCGCGCGTGACGCAGCGCCTCCGCCATCGCCTGTGCGGCGCCGCCCGGCTTGTAGGCGACGACCTCGTTCGAGAGCCCGAGCGTCGTGCCGGTCTTGAGGTAGTTGACCTGCAGGCGGGCCGTGCGGAGCTTCTCGCTCGGGTAGCCCGAGCGCCCGCAGAGATCCATCGTCACGGTGTTCTTCACCCCGAGGCCGTCGCGCCGCTGAAGGAGCACGTAGCCCGGGCCGACCTGCGCGGGCGTCAGCACCATCTTCGTCACGTTCGGCGGCGAGGCGACGATCGCCGCGAGGGCGAGCAGCATCCGCATGCCCGAAATGGTACTCAGCGCAGCGCAATTCGTGGGGCCGCCGGCTGGCTTCTGCTTGAATCGAGATATGTCCCAGCCTGACGAGCTTCGAGTCGGAGACGCGACCTACGCGATCTACCGCCTCGATGCGCTCCAGGCGAAGTGGGACGTCGCACGCCTGCCGTACACGCTTCGCATCCTGCTCGAGAACGTCCTGCGCAACGGGTCGGAGGCCGAGATCGAGGCTGTCGCCGGCTGGGTTGCGACCGACGAGCCGTCACGCGAGATCTCGTTCACGCCGGCGCGCGTCCTGCTCCAGGACTTCACCGGCGTCCCGTGCGTCGTCGATCTCGCGGCGATGCGCGACGCGATGCGCGACCAGGGCGGCGACCCCGAGAAGATCAACCCGCTCATCCCCGTCGAGCTCGTCATCGACCACTCCGTGCAGGTCGACGAGTTCGCGTCGCGGCTCGCCATCGGCCGCAACGTGGAGCTCGAATTCGCGCGCAACCGGGAGCGGTACGCATTCCTTCGCTGGGGCCAGACCGCATTCGACAACTTCGCAGTCGTCCCGCCGAACACGGGCATCTGCCATCAGGTGAACCTCGAGTACCTCGCGCGCGTCGTCGAGTCGCGGGACGGCGTCGCGTTCCCGGACACACTCGTCGGGACCGACTCCCACACCACGATGATCAACGGGCTCGGCGTCCTCGGCTGGGGCGTCGGCGGCATCGAGGCCGAGGCGGCGATGCTCGGAGAGTCGCTGTCGATGCTCGTGCCGCAGGTCGTCGGCTTCAAGCTCTCCGGCGAGCTGCCCAAGGGCTCGACCGCGACGGACCTCGTGCTCACGGTCACGGAGATCCTGCGCAAAGTCGGAGTGGTCGGAAAGCTCGTCGAGTACTTCGGTCCCGGCCTCGCCTCGCTCGCGCTCGCCGACCGCGCGACGCTCGGCAACATGAGCCCGGAGTACGGCGCGACGTGCGGCTTCTTCCCCGTCGACGACGTGACGCTTTCGTATCTGCGCCTGACCGGCCGCAGCGACGAGCGCGTCGCCCTCGTCGAGGCGTACTGCAAGGAGAACATGCTCTGGCACGACGTCGACGAGCATCCGATCTACACGCAGGTCGTCGAGCTCGACCTCGCGGACGTCGAGCCGTCGCTCGCGGGCCCGCGCCGCCCGCAGGACCGCGTGCCGCTCGCGAACGCCAAGGCGGCGTTCATCGAGGCGCTCGACACGTTCGGCGTCGGCTACACGAACGGGAGCCACGACAAGGCGCTCGCAGACACGTTTCCCGCGAGCGATCCGACGACGGAGCAGCAGCCCGGCGGCGAGCCGGAGCCGGTGCCGGATCGCGAGGTCGAGCACGGCACGACCCTGACGAGGAAGTCGGTGCCCGTCGCAGGCGAGGACTACTCACTCGAGCACGGCTCGGTCGTCATCGCGGCGATCACGTCGTGCACGAACACGTCGAACCCGTCGGTGATGATCGGAGCGGGCCTGCTCGCGAAGAAGGCGGTCGAGCTCGGTCTGAAGCGCAAGCCGTGGGTGAAGTCCTCGCTCGCGCCCGGGTCGAAGGTCGTCACGGAGTACTACGAACGCTCGGGGCTCGACAGGTATCTCGACGAGCTCGGGTTCAACACCGTCGGGTACGGCTGCACGACCTGCATCGGCAACTCGGGACCGCTGCCGGAGGCGATCGCCGCCGCGGTGAGCGAAGGCGACCTCGTCGTCTGCGCCGTGCTCTCCGGTAACCGCAACTTCGAGGCGCGCATCCACGGCGACGTCAAGGCGAACTACCTCGCCTCGCCGCCCCTCGTCGTCGCGTACGCACTGGCGGGCCGCATGGACATCGACCTGCTGAACGAGCCGCTCGGCGAGGGCGACGACGGCCCGGTCTTCCTGCGCGACGTCTGGCCGACCGCGGCCGAGGTGGACGCGACGATCGCCTCGTCGATCGACGGTGCGATGTACCGGGATTCGTACGGCGACGTGTACACGGGTGACGAGCGGTGGCGCGAGCTCGACACTCCCTCAGGGAATCTCTATGCGTGGGAGCCTGGATCGACCTACATTCGACAGCCGCCGTACTTCGCCGGAATGCAGCGAGAGCCGGAGCCCGTCGCGGACATTCACGGCGCACGCGCGCTCGTCGTGCTCGGGGACTCGGTCACGACGGATCACATCTCTCCGGCCGGCGCGATCCGGCCCGACTCGCCGGCGGGGAAGTATCTGCTCGAGAACGGCGTCGACCGTCGTGAGTTCAACTCGTACGGCGCGCGGCGCGGGAACCACGAGGTGATGGTGCGCGGCACGTTCGCGAACGTCCGTCTGCGCAACCAGCTCGTGCCCGGCAGCGAGGGCACGTGGACGGCGCACCTGCCGGACGGCGCGGAGATGACGGTCTACGACGCCGCCGAGCGCTATCGCGCCGAAGGTGTGCCGACGATCGTGCTCGCCGGCAAGGAGTACGGCACAGGGTCGTCGCGCGACTGGGCGGCGAAGGGCCCGAACCTGCTCGGCGTGCGCGCGGTGATCGCGGAGTCGTACGAGCGCATCCACCGCTCGAACCTCCTGATGATGGGCATCCTGCCGCTCCAGTTCGCGGACGGCGAGAGCCCGGCGAGCCTTGGCCTCACGGGTCGCGAAGCGTTCTCGATCATCGGTGTCGAGAACGGCGAGGCGCGTGAGGTGACGGTACGCGCCGACGACAAGGAGTTCCGCGTGCACGTCCGGCTCGACACACCGCGGGAGCGAGAGTACGTTCGGCACGGTGGCATCCTCCAGTTCGTCCTCCGGCGGCTCCTCGGCTGATCCATATGCCGAGGCGTGGGCGCGCGTCGACGCGGCGATCCTCGAGTCGTCGGGCGCGCTGCCGGCGTACGTCAGGCGCGCGATCGCGCGCGGCGAGGATCCACCGGCCCTCTCGGCGCTGCTCGGGAAGGTTCGCCGAGAGGCGTACAAGATCGGCGATCGCGACGTGGACGGGCTCGACGTCGACGTCGTGCTCGAGGCCGTGCTGGCCGCGGCGCTCGCCGAGGCCGACGCGCGGCGCGTCGCGGCACTGCGGGCGATCGGATGAGGCTCACGCTCCAACACGAGCCGGAGGCGGCGGCGCAGATCGCAGAGCTACAGGAGCGCGACGGCTACGTGTCCGATATCTCCCTCGCGCTGCGCTACCGGCCCGAGCTCTTCGGGCAACCGTTCAGCGAGCTGCTCCAGGAGGTGATGAAGGGCCCATCGGAGTGGACGGAGGCCGAGCGCGAGCTGTTCGCGGCGTTCGTGTCTCTGCGCAATCAGTGCCCCTTCTGAACGGAGGCCCACGGCGCGGTCGCGTCGTACGCCTTCGGTGATCCGAACCTCGTCGACGCGATCCTCGACGACTACGAGTCGGCGCCGATCGACGCGAGGCTGCGCGAGACGCTCCGGTTCCTCGAGACGATGACGCTCGACCCC
>JBGPLW010000153.1:0-6663 GCA_041486645.1 Gaiellaceae bacterium
ACTCCTCTGCTCGCCGTACAAGTTCTTCGGCCCGCATCTCGGGCTCGGCTTCGTCCGCGCCGAAGTGGCGGCGCCGTGGCGCACGTACAAGGTGCGCCCGGCGAATCACCCCTTCGAGACGGGCACGCTCGCGCACGAGCTGCTCGCCGGTTTCGTCGCCACCGTCGACTACATCGAGTCGCTCGGCTGGGAGCCGATCCAGGCTCACGAGCGCGCGCTCGGGCAGCGGTTCCTCGACGGCCTGCCGCAAGGCGTCACGCTCCACGGGCTGCCGACGATGGACGGGCGCGTGCCGACGTTCGCGTTCACCGTCGACGGCCGCGCGCCGCGCGCGGTTGCGGAGTTCCTCGGCGAGCGCGACATCGCGGTCTGGGACGGCAACTACTACGCGGTCGAGGTGATGGAAGAGCTGGGCCTCGGCGAGGCGGGCGCTGTGCGAGCGGGCTTCGTGCACTACAACACCGAGGCGGAGATCGATCGCCTCCTGAGCGCACTGGCGGAGCTGTGATCGATCCCGTCGCCCTGCTCCAGGAGCTGATCCGGTTCGACACGACGAACCCGCCGGGAGAGGAAGAGGCCTGCGTCGCGTACATCGAAGCGCTGCTGCGCGAGCACGGCATCGAGTCCGAGCGCTACGAGAAGACGCCAGGGAGGCCCAACCTGATCGCGCGACATGCCGGAACGAACGGCGGTCCGCCGCTCGTTCTGTACGGCCACGTCGACGTCGTCACGACGGTGGGACAGCAGTGGACGAACCGCCCGTTCGGCGGAGAGATCGTCGACGGCTACGTGTGGGGTCGCGGCGCACTCGACATGAAGGGCGGCGTCGCGATGTGCGTCGCCGCGTTCATCGCTGCGCACGAGGCGGGCTCGGCGACGCCGCTGCTGCTGCTCATCCTCAGCGACGAGGAAGACGGCGGTGACGTCGGCGCGAAATTCATCGCGGAGGAACACGCCGACGCACTCGCGGGCGCGAAGCATGCACTCGGCGAGTTCGGCGGTGTGACGCAATGGATCGCCGGCCGGCGCTTCTATCCGATCCAGGTCGCCGAGAAGCAGTTGTGCTGGCTGCGCGCGCACGTGCGCGGCACCGGCGGTCACGGCGCGCTCGGCGTCAAGGGCGGGGCGATGCGGAAGCTCGGCGACGTCCTGCGCACGCTGGACCGCCGACAGCCGCCCGTGCACGTCATCCCGCTCGTTCGCGACTGGTTCGAGCAGATGGCGGCCGAGCTGCCGCGCCCGCAGGCGCTCCTCGTACGGCGCCTGCTCGATCCGAAGACCGCCGACCTCGCGGCGCGTGCACTCGGCCCGCGCGGACGGATGCTCGGCCGCGTCATCCGCAACACGGTCAGCCCGACGATCGTCCACGGCGGCGACAAGATCAACGTCATCCCGAGCGACGTCGAGCTCCAGCTCGACGGACGGCTGCTGCCGGGCTTCACACCGGAGGACCTGATCGCCGAGCTGCACGAGCTCGTCGGGCAGGACGTCGAGTTCGAGGTCGTCCGCCACGATCCCGGCCCTCCCGACCCCGACCTCAGCTTCTACGAGCCGCTCGCACAGATCATCCGCGAGCTCGATCCGGGCAGCATCCCCGTGCCGATGCTGCAGGCGGGCGTCACCGACGCGCGGCACCTCTGCCGCGCGGGCCTGCAGACCTACGGCTGGCTGCCGTTGCGGCTGCCCGAGAACTTCGAGATGTACCCGCTCATCCACAACGCCGACGAGCGTGTTCCCGTCGACGCGCTCGCATTCGGCGTCGACGCGCTGGGCCGGGCGATCGAGCGGTACGGCCGGTGAAGCTGCTCGTCCTCGGAGGCACGAAGTTCCTCGGCCGCCACGCGGTCGACGCAGCGCTCGCGGACGGGCACGAGGTGACGATCTTCACGCGCGGCCACACGAACCCCGAGCTCTTTCCGGAGGCCGAGCACCTGCACGGCGACCGCGACGGCGACCTCGACGCCCTCAGCGGCCGCGCGTGGAACGGCGTCGTCGACACGAGCGGCTACGTCCCGCGCGTCGTCCGGCAATCGGCGGAGCTGTTGCGCGACGCGGTCGAGCACTACGTCTTCGCCTCGAGCATCTCCGCCTACAGCGACTTCAGCGGCCCGATCACCGAGGCGACGCCGGTCGCGGAGCTCGACGACCCCGCCAACGAAGACATCCTCGAGAACTACGGCGCCTTGAAGGCTGCATGCGAGCGCGTCGTCGAAGAGGTGTACGGCGAACGAAGCGCGCGCGTTCGCGCCGGATTGATCGTCGGCCCCTACGACCCGACCGACCGCTTCACCTACTGGCCGCGCCGCATCGCGGCGGGCGGCGAGGTGCTCGGGCCGGGCGACCCCGATGCGCCCGTGCAGTTCGTCGACGCGCGCGACCTCGCCGCCTGGCTCGTGCGGCTCGCGCTCAACGGCCCGGGCGGCGTCTTCAACGCAACGGGCCCGGCGCTGGAGCTCACGTTCGCCGAGCTGCTCGACCGCGCCCGCGCAGCGATCGGTTCGGACGCCGACGTCGTCTGGCTGGAGGAGCAGCGCGTCCTCGACGCCGGCGTGCAGCCGTGGACAGAGCTGCCGCTCTGGCTGCCCGGCAGCGAGTACGCAGGCATGGCCCGCGTGGACATCAGTCGTGCGGTCGATGCCGGCTTGCGCTTCCGCCCGCTCGAGGAGACCGTCCTCGACACGCTGGCGTGGGACCGGAGCGTCCCGGGCGAGCGGCCGACGCTCACGTCCGACAAGGAAGAGGAGATCCTTGCGGCCGGCTGACCGCATCCGCGTGAAGCGCGAGCCGCAGCGCGCCCGCTACGACCGCGAGACGATCGACGCCATCCTCGACGAGGCGCTCCTCTGCCATCTCGGCTTCGAGGTCGACGGGCAGCCGTACGTGATCCCGACCCTGCACGCGCGCGTCGGCGACAGGCTCTACGTGCACGGCTCAGCCGCGAGCCGCATGCTCCGCCACGCCGCGTCGGGCGTGCCGGTGTGCGCAACGGTCACGCTCTTCGACGGCCTCGTGCTCGCGCGCTCGGTCTTCAACCACTCGGTCAACTACCGCTCGGTCGTCGTCTTCGGCACCGCGACGCTCGTGGGCGGCGACGAGAAGCGCGAGGCGCTGCGCGCGCTCACCGAGCAGCTCGCGCCCGGACGCTGGGACGAGGCGCGGCAGCCGACCGCCAAGGAACTGAAGGCGACGTGGATCCTCTCGCTGCCGCTCGACGAAGCGTCGGCGAAGGTGCGGACGGGCGCCGAGGAGGACGAGCCGGAGGATCGCGACCTACCGGTCTGGGCGGGCGTCGTGCCGGTGTACCTCGCCGCCGAGCCGAGCGAGTACGACTGGCGCCGCGTGCACGACGGCCGCGTCGGTGCCCCGTGATGGACGGCTTCCCGTTCGTCCACCGCGAGACCGTGCGCTTCCGCGATCTCGACGGGATGGGCCATGTGAACAACGCCGTCTTCTCGACCTACCTCGAGCAGGCGCGGCTCGCCTGGTTCGGGGAGGCGGACGAGTTGCCGCTCAAGGACGTGATCCTCGCGCGCACCGAGATCGACTTCCGCTCGCCGGTGCGCACCGGCGAGATCGTCGAGATCGGCGTCCGACCGTCGCGCCTCGGAACGAAGAGCTTCGAGCTCGAGTACGAGCTCCGGGCGAACGGACGGCTCGTCGCGGAGGCGAAGAGCGTCCTCGTCGGCTACGACTATGGGCGAAACGAGAGCCGGGAGATCCCGGAGCGCTGGAAGAGGAGATTGAGCGAGTGAGCACCTACGAGCGTCACACCCTCGACAACGGACTGCGGATCCTCACGGCGAACCTGCCCGAAGCGCAGTCAGTGACGTGCATGGTGATGCTCGCCGCCGGCTCGCGCTACGAGACGCCGGACACGAACGGCATCGCGCATTTTTCCGAGCACATGTTCTTCAAGGGGACGAAGCGGCGGCCGAGCGCGCGCGAGATCGCGGGGGAGATCGACGCGATCGGCGGCGAGTTCAACGCCTTCACCGGCAAGGAGTACACGGCGTACTACGTGAAGTGCGCCGCGGAGCACCGCGACATCGCGCTCGACGTGATCGCCGACATGCTGCGCAACTCGCGTTTCGACGCTGAGGAGATCGAGCGCGAGAAGGGTGTCATCGTCGAGGAGATGAACATGTACTTCGACACGCCGCGCGACTTCATCGGCGGTGTCTACGAAGAGCTCCTCTACGGCGACCAGCCGCTCGGCTGGGACATCATCGGCCGCAAGGAGACGGTGCGCGGCGCGAACCGCGAGACGTTCATGTCGTACCTCGACCGCTGGTACAGGCCGTCGCGCATGGTGCTCGGTCTCGGCGGCAGGGTCGGCGACGACGTGCTCGCAAAAGCACAGGAGCTGTTCGGCGATCTTTCGGCAGCCGACACGGGCGAACCGGGCCCCGTCGAGCCGTACGCGAACGGGCGCGTCCGCGTCTTCACGAAGCAGTCGGACCAGGCGCACGTGATCCTCGGCGTGCCGAGCTATCCGATCGAGCATCCCGACCGCTATGCGCTCCAGGTGCTGTCGACCGTCCTCGGCGGCGGTATGTCGTCGCGCCTCTTCACCGAGGTGCGCGAGCGTCGCGGCCTTGCCTACTACGTCTTCGGGCTGAACCACAGCTACACGGACGCGGGCTCGCTCTACGCGCAGGCGGGCGTCGACATCAACCGGATCGACGAGGCCGTGACGACGATCCTCGGCGAGTTGCGCACGATCGCCGCGGACGTCGTCCCGGCCGACGAGCTCGAGAAGGCGAGGAACTTCGCGAAGGGGCGCTTCGTCCTCCAGCTCGAGAGCCCGCAGGGGCTGATCCTGTTCGGCCTGCGCCGCGAGGTGCTCGAACGGCATGCGCCCGATCTCGACGAGGTGCTCGAAGGGCTGAACGCCGTGACCGCGGAGGACGTGCAGCGGGTCGCGCTGAACCTGATCGCCGACGACCAGCTCCGGCTCGCCGTGATCGGGCCGTTCGACGACGCGGAGCGGTTCGAGAAGCTGCTCACTTAGCGAGGGAGCCAAGCCGGACGCCCTTGCGGGCGCCCGGCACATCACATCTGCAAAGGGAACGAGGCCGTTTGTCCGTTCAGGTCGGCGGTCCGGTCAGCACCTGAGCCCGGGGCCGCCCGTCAGAGTGCTTTCAACCCGACGGCGTCGTTTCGCGATTTCGATTCAACCATTCAACACGGACGACCCCAAACCTGTTACGTGCGGATCGTCGCGAAGTCCGCCTCGATCACGGCGCGGTCGTCCTCGTCCTCGATCCGCGCGGTGGCGGCGCGGCCGAGTTCGGCGAAGCGCCGCGTCTCCTCGACGTCGCCCGCAACCACGTGTGCGCGCGCCAGCGCCTCATAAGCCGCCGGCAGGTCCCAGTCCTTCATGTCGTCCGGATGTCCCTCGACGAGCTCGAGGCAGCGGCGCGCGTGGCGCAGCGCGGCCTCGACGTGGCCGAGAATCGCGTGCACGCGCGAGCACTGCCACTCGCTTCGCGCCCGGTTCGCCGCGGTGCCGACCTGAAGCCAGTGATACGCCGACGCATGCGCGCAGTGGATCATCTCGTCGTCCTCGTCCTGCGTCCGGTCTGCCTTCTCCATCAGCGTCCAGGTCTTGTTGAAGAGGTCGACGCCGAGGCGCCGCTGCATCTCCGTATCGAGCGCTTCTGCCTGCGTTCCCATCACCGATTCCTTTCCGTCGATCAGCGGTTGGAGCCCCTGGAGGATCGTGTTGAGCTGCGCCGAGCGCCACGCAGTCCGCCGCTGGTGGTCGACGAGCACACGCCGGACGGCGGCGGGATCGTCGGTTCCGAGCAGGGTCGCGATGTCGTCGAGCGGCAGCTCGAGCCGCCGCAGGGTGCGGATCGCCTCCGCCTGCCCCACCTGTGCCGACGAGTAGGAGCGGTAGCCGGTCTGCGGGTCGACCGTCGCCGGCCGGAGCAGGCCCAGCTCGTCGTAGTGGCGGAGCGCCTTCACGGAGAGGCCGGTCAGCCGCGAGAAGCGGCCGATCGGCATCAGGCTCATGGTCTCCAGAGAGTCCATCGCACAGAGCATCGCGCCTCCGGTAACGGGAGAGTCAAGCGGTCTTAGGCGTCGTCCGGTTGCTCGGCGTCGGCGCGGTTCTGGATCTCCGAGACGACGGTGGGATCGGCGAGCGTCGTCGTGTCGCCGAGCGGGCGGTTCTCCGCGACGTCGCGGAGCAGGCGGCGCATGATCTTGCCGCTCCGCGTCTTCGGCAGCTCTGGGGTGAAGACGATGTTGGCCGGCTTCGCGATAGCGCCGATCTTCTTCGCGACATGGTCTCTGAGCTCGGCAAGCTTCTCGATCGACGGTGTCGCGCTTCCCTTCAGCGTCACGTACGCGACGATCGCCTCGCCCGTCGTCGCGTCCTTGCGCGAGCAGACCGCGGCCTCCGCGACGTCCGGATGGTCGACGAGCGCCGACTCGACTTCGATCGTCGAAATGCGATGGCCGCTGACGTTCATCACGTCGTCGACGCGCCCGAGCAGCCAGAAGTCGCCGTCCTGGTCGATGCGCGCACCGTCGCCGGCGAAGTAGACGTTCTCGTACTTCGACCAGTACGTCTCGCGGTAGCGCGCGTCGTCGCCGAAAATCCCGCGCAGCATCGCCGGCCACGGCCGCTTGAGCACGAGGTAGCCGCCGCCGCCC
>JBGPLW010000154.1:0-6659 GCA_041486645.1 Gaiellaceae bacterium
CAGCACGCCGTCGGCGGCAGGGAAGGATCGCTCCTTCCCTATGTCCTGCACGAGCGCGCGCACGACGCGCAACCGGTGCCCGGTCGCGCGCTCGATCTCGTCGCCGCTCTCGGCGAGCATGCGGCTCACCGAGGCGCCGACGGTGCCGTAGCCCAGCAGGGCGACTCCGACGTCAACTGACGCCATGTGCCTCCGCGCCGAGCAGCCCCTCGATGCCTGCGAGCTCTCGCAGCTCCTTGCCGACGCGCTCGATCTCGCGGGCCCGCTCGAGGCCCTGCTTGCGCAGTTCCGCGAAGCGCGGCCGTCCGGCCTCGTCGTCGGAGAAGAGCTCCTTCGCGAACGCGCCGCTCCGGATCTCCTCGAGGATCTCCTCCATGCGTGCGCGCGTGCCGTCGTCGACGACGCGCGTGCCCCGCGAGAGGTCGCCGTACTCGGCGACGTCGGAGACGGAGTAGCGCATGTATTCGTACCCACCCTGGTAGAGCAGGTCGACGATCAGCTTCAGCTCGTTCAGGCACTCGTAGTACGCGATCTCCGGCTGGTAGCCGGCGGCGACCAGCGTGTCGAAGCCCGCCTGCACGAGTGCGGGGACGCCGCCGCAGAGGACGGCCTGCTCGCCGAAGAGATCGCTCTCCGTCTCCTCCGCGAAGGTCGTCTCGAGCAGGCCGACGCGGCCGCAGCCGATGCCGACGCCGTAGGCGAGCGCGAGCGGAAGCGCATTGCCGCTCGCGTCCTTGTGAATTGCGACGAGCCCCGGCGTGCCTGCACCCGAGATATAGAGCTCGCGGACGCGATGCCCCGGCGCCTTCGGCGCGACCATGATCACGTCGTGGTCGGCGGGCGGCTCGATGCGTCCGAAGTGGATGTTGAGGCCGTGCGCGAAGAGCACTGCCGCGCCGGGCTCGAGGTTCGGCAGCACCTCGTTGTCCCAGACCTCCTTCTGCACGTGGTCGGGAACGAGAATCGCCACGAGCTGCGCGCCGCGAACGGCGTCCGCAATCGACGACACCTCGAGACCCGCGTCCTCGGCGGCGCGCTTCGATCCGCTTCCTTCCCGCAGGCCGACTCGGACGTCGACGCCCGAGTCGCGCAGGTTCAGTGCGTGCGCGTGACCCTGGCTCCCGTAGCCGACGACCGCGACCTTGCCGTTGAGGAGGTCGAGATCGCCGTCGCGATGAATTGTGGCCATGGTGAGTGTGCTCCTTGTTCGAGGGTTCAGACCATGACTTGCTGCGATGAGCGTGCCTTCGCGCCGCGCGTCGCGCGGCTGAGGCCGATGCGCCCCGTGCGGACGAGCTCCTGGAGGCCGTGCGGGCGGACGAGCTCCTGGAACGAGTCGACCTCCTCCGGCGAGCCGATGAGCTCGAAGACGATCGCGTCCGGGCCGAGGTCGGCGACGCGTGCGCCGAAGACCTCGGCGAGCGCCATCAGCTCCGTCCGTTTGCTCGCGGGCGCCGCGACCTTCAGCAGCACGAGCTCGCGCTCGACCGACTCGCCGGGCGCGAGCTCCTGCACGCGGAGGACGTTGACGAGCTTGTGCATCTGCTTCTCGATCTGCTCCAGCGAATGCTGGGCGCAGTCGACGCGAAGCGTGATGCGCGAGACGTCGTCGCGCTCGGTCGCGCCGACGGCGAGGCTCTCGATGTTGTAGCCGCGGCGGGCGAACATGCTCGTGATGCGCGTCAGCGCGCCCGGCTTGTTCTCGACGAGGACTGCGAGCGTGTGCTTCATGCCGACACCGTCTCTTCCGCGGGAAACTCGACGAGGTCGAGCGCCGCTGCACCGGCCGGGATCATCGGGAAGCAGTGCTCGCGCGGGTCGACGCGGGCGTCGACAACGCACGTCTGCCCGGATTCGAGCGCTTCCTTCAGCACTGCGTCGAGGTCGTCGCCGTTGTCGACGGTGAAGCCGAGCGCGCCGTAGGCGCGCGCGAGCGCCGCGTAGTCCGGCAGCGTCTGCGTCAGGTGGATCTGCGAGAAGCGCTCCTCGAAGAACATGTCCTGCCACTGTCGCACCATGCCGAGGTAGCCGTTGTTCACGATGATGACGACGATCGGAAGCTCTTCGAGCACCGAGGTCGCGAGCTCCTGCGCCGTCATCTGGAAGCAGCCGTCGCCGTCGATGCAGACGACGGTCGCGTCCGGACGCGCCGCCTTCGCGCCCACGGCGGCGGGAATGCCGTAGCCCATCGTGCCGAGACCGCCCGAGCTGATGAACGTGCGCGGCCGGTCGCAGAGCAGGTACTGCATGGCCCACATCTGGTGCTGCCCGACGCCGGTCGTCCACACCACGTCGTCGCGGCCGGCGGTGAGCGCCTGGAGCGACTCGAGCACGCGCTGCGGCTTCAGCACCGTGTCGTCGTCGCGGTAGCGCAGCGGGAACTGTGTCCTCCACTCGTCGATCTGGCGGAGCCACGGCTCCGTCCGCGCTTCGACGAGGTCGCGTTTCACAAGCGTCGTCAGCTCCGCGAGAACGCTCTTCAACGGCCCCACGACGGGGATGTCCGCGTGGCGGATCTTCGAGATCTCGGCGGCGTCGATGTCGAGGTGGACGACGGTCGCGCCCGGCGCGAACGCGGAGACCTTGCCGGTGACGCGGTCGTCGAAGCGCGCGCCGACCGCGACGATCAGGTCGGCCTTGTTGAGCGCCCAGTTCGACCATTTCGGGCCGTGCATCCCCGGCCAGCCCGCAAAGAGCTCGTGCGTCTCCGGGAAGCCGCTCTTCGCCATCAGCGTCGTCACCGCAGGCAGGCGCGCAGCCTCCGCAAGGGCGAGCAGCTCATCCGTGGCGTGCGCGTTCAGCACGCCTCCACCGACGTAGAGGATGGGCCGCTCCGCCGCGGCCAACGCCGCTGCGGCAGCGGCGATCTGGCGTGAGTGACCACGGCGGGGCGGTTTCCATCCGGGGAGGGTGATGCTGTCGGGGAGGGAAAACTCGAACTCGGCTTCCTGCACGTCGCGAGGCACGTCGACGAGAACGGGGCCGCAGCGGCCGGTGCTGGCGACGTGGAACGCGGCCATCAGCGTGTGCGGCAGCTCCTCCACGTCCTGCACGAGCCACGAGTGCTTGACGATCGGGATCGTGATCCCGGTGATGTCGCACTCCTGGAAGGCATCGGTGCCGATGAGGAACGAGCGCACTTGGCCGGTGATGCAGACGAGCGGCGTCGAGTCCATCCAGGCGTCGGCGATCGGCGTGACGAGGTTCGTCGCGCCCGGCCCCGAGGTCGCGATCGCAACGCCGACGCGGCCCGAGGCGCGCGCGTAGCCCTCCGCCATGTGGCCGGCGCCCTGCTCGTGCCGTGCGAGGACGTGGCGCACCGTCGTTCCGCGCGCCATCGCGTCGTAGAGCGGCAGGATCGCGCCGCCCGGCAGGCCGAACATCACGTCGACCTCGAGCGCCTCGAGCGTGCGGAGGATCGCGTCTGCGCCGTTCATTCTCATGCGGCACCCGGCCAGAACTCGGCGTTGCCGTACGCGAGCTGGAAGCCGCCGACGACGCGCGTCGTGAACTCCGCCGTCGTCGCGCCGGCGCCCCGCTGGAGCAGGTCGGGCGTCTGCGGCCCGTCGACGAGCGCGGCGGAGACTGCGCCCGCGAGCGTCTGGCCGGCCGACGTCGCGTCGAGCCCGTGCTCGAGCATCATCGCGGCGGCGAGCAGCATGCTGCTCGGATTGACGACACCGTGCCCCGCGAGCGCAGCGCCGCCGTCCGGCGACGGCACGAAAAGGCTCGGGCCGTGCCCGGCAAGTAGCCCGTGCGCGGCGACACGCGACGCGGCGGGCGCCGCAGCGATCTCCGTGACCGCTTCCGCCCAGGGACGCGCGATCGCGACGACGTCGAAACGGCTCGCGTTGAACGCGGCGAGCGGAACAGCGATGCGTGGCGCGAGATGCTCGACGCGCACGTGCTCGTGCGCGGCCGCGACGCTGTCCACGAGCTCCGACCACGCTTCGTCGCCGACGGACGCGAGCCGCAGGCTGCGGGTCTCAGCGATCTCGAACGCGGCGTCGATCGCCCATTCCGCAGACGCGTCGGCGAGCGGGAAGACAAAGGCGACGTCGTCGCGATGACCGAAGCGCACGCGCGTCACCTGCGCGCGCAGGTCGAGCTCGCTCATCACCTCGGCGAGCGCGGGCTCCTCGGCACCGGCGACGAGCACGGCGTCCGCCCCGAGAATCGCGGCGCGCGTCGCAACCGGCACGGTCTGTCCGGCCCACGCGAACGCGACGCCCCCGAAGGTGACGTGCGTGTCCTGAATCTCGAGCCCGTGCAGCCGGGCAACCTCGTCGAGAGCAAAGACGGCAGAGGCCATGAGCTCGGCCGCCGTCCCACCTCCCGTTACGCATGCGACCTTCGCTTGCCGGCTCACGCCGTCACCTCCTGGAAGACGTCTTCGAGCGTCACGGCGCCGCCGGCGTCCGCGCGCTCCTTGAAGCGGCGAAAAGCACGATCGAGCTCGTCGCCCTCGATCCGGAAGCCGCGCTCCGCGCACGCACGCGCAAACGCGTGCCGGCCGGAGTGCTTGCCGAGCGGGAGCGTCATGCGCACGCCGACCGAGGCCGGGTCGATGATCTGGTACGTCCGCGCGTCCTTCAGCATCCCGTCCTGATGGATGCCTGCCTCGTGCGCGAAAGCGTTTGCGCCGACGATCGCCTTGTTCGGCTGCACGGCGTAGCCCGTGCGCTCGGCGACGAGGCGCGATGTGGCGGTGATCTGCTCGGTCTCGATGCCGGTCTCGACGTCGAACTGGTCGGCGCGCACGTTCAGCGCCATGACGATCTCCTCGAGTGACGCGTTGCCGGCGCGCTCGCCGAGCCCGTTGATCGTGCATTCGACCTGCTCGGCGCCCGCCTGGATGCCGGCGAGCGAGTTCGCGACTGCGAGCCCGAGGTCGTTGTGACAGTGCACCGAGAGCGTCACCTTGCGCAGTTCCCGGCAGCGCCGCCGCACGTCGATCAAGAACGCGGCGTACTGCTCGGGCAGCGCGTAGCCGACGGTGTCCGGGAGATTGACGATCGTCGCGCCTGCGCGGATGGCGACGCGGGAGACCTGGGCCACGAACGCGGGGTCGGAGCGGGTCGCGTCCTCGCACGAGAACTCGACCTCGTCGACGAGCGCCGCCGAGTACTCAACCGCCCAGCGCGCCTGCTCGACGACCTCGGCCGGCTCGAGGCCGAGCTTCTTCTCCATGTGGATCGGGCTCGTGCCGAGAACGATGTGGATGCGCGACCGACCGGCGCCCCTGAGCGAATCCGCGGCCGCGTCGATGTCTTCGCGGCGCGCGCGGACGAGCGAGGCGACGGTGGCCGCCTGAACAGAGGCGGCAACAGCTCGAACGCCCTCGAAATCGCCCGGAGAAGCGCCCGCGAACCCGGCCTCGATGACGTCCACGCCCAGCCGCTCGAGCTGCTCGGCGATCTCCGCCTTCTCGTGCGGCTGCAGCGCGATGCCCGGGGACTGCTCCCCGTCGCGCAACGTCGTATCGAAGATCTGGATCCTGCGGGACACGAACACTTCCTTCCATCGCCGGGTGCGAGAAGACGCACCTGTGGTGTGAACGTCGGCGTCTGCGGCGCCAAAGGCCGCGTGTTCGTGTGCTCCCCCTAGAGGGGGAGAATCGCGATAACGATGAGAATGAGGGCGCTCGCGACCGCAAGCCGGATGGGGCTCGACGGGACGCGTGAGAGCGCGGAAGTCATCATCGCTCTCTCAGATTGCATGGAGATCCAGCCCTTGTCAAATACGGGCGCTTGCCAACAGCCGCCCCATCCCGCACACTGAACCCAGGCCGCCGCCGCGCTCGACGCGGCGCCGGCAGGGCGACGCTGCCCGTGGGACTCGACGTCCTGCGGGCTTTTCGCGTTTTTTGGGGAGAAATCGAGTGAAACCGAAGAACAGGGTTGACGCAGCGGGCGAGGGCCGCCAGTCTTCGAGCCTCGATGCTGCGCAATCCGAACGCCAAGAAGTCGATTGCCATCGCGTTCGTCGCGCGCATCCTGCGTACGGGCTAGTCGGCCCTCCTCTCCGCCACCGCCGACTAGCAGCCAAGGCGGAGACGCTCTGCCCGCCCGCGACGCGAGGAATCCCTGCGTGAACGCAGTCCCGAAGCCAACCGACCGCGCCGGTCTGTACGACCCGGCCTACGAGCACGACGCCTGCGGCGTCGCCTTCGTCGCGCGTCTCGACGGCACGGCCTCGCACGAGACGGTGCGGCGGGCGCTCCGGGCGCTCGCGAACCTCGAGCACCGCGGCGCCTCGGGCGCCGACGCGGAGACCGGCGACGGCGCCGGAATCCTCCTGCAAATACCCCATTTGTTCTTCGCCGCCGAGGTCGAAGGGCTCCCCGAGGCCGGCCGGTACGGCGTCGGCGCCTTCTTCCTCCCCCACGACGACGGCCGCCGCGCCGAGCTCGAGGAGCTCGTCGAGCGGACGGTCGCCGACGAGGGGCAGCGGTTCGTCTGCTGGCGGGACGTCCCGGTCGACTCCTCCCGGGCCGGGACGACCTCCGCCGGTGTCGCGCCGCGCATCCGCCAGGCGGTGATCGCGGCGGCCGACGGCCTCGAAGGGGACGCGTTCGAGCGCAAGCTCTACGTGATCCGGCGCGTCGCCGAGCTCGCCGCCGGGCCGGAGCTCGTCGTGCCGAGCCTCTCGTCGCGCAC
>JBGPLW010000155.1:0-6599 GCA_041486645.1 Gaiellaceae bacterium
GTAACTCAGCTCAGGCATTTGCGAGTCTCCCGAGCGAAGCGACGGGACTAACTCTCCCCGCGAAAAATGCGCAGCATTTTTTGCGGAAATCAGGCATAGATGTTCTTTAGGGCGTCTTCCGGCTTCGGGTCGGTGCCGTTCTTCGCGAACTCGACCGACGCGTCGACGATCTCCTGCACCTCGCGGTCGATCTCCTCGACCTCGTCGCCCGAGAGCTCCAGCTTCGTGCGCAGGTGCTCGATCGGATCCTGTGTCCTGCGCGTCTCTTCGAGCTCTTCCTTCGAGCGGTAGACCTGCGGATCGCCGATGTAGTGCCCGACGAGGCGGTACGTGTTGACCGCGAGGAAGACGGGGCCCTTGCCGCCGCGGGCGTGCTCGAGCGCGCGGCGCGTCGCCTTGTAGACCGCCTCGACATCCTGACCATCGACCTTGACCGCCTTCATCCCGTAGGCGACGGCGCGCTGGGAGATGTCCTCGATCGGCATGTGCTGCCAGCTAGGTGTGGATTCGGCCCAGTGGTTGTTCTCGCACACGAAGACCGCCGGGACCTGCCAGAGCTGCGCCAGATTGAGCGACTCGTGGAAGGTGCCGATGTTCGTGGCGCCGTCACCGAAGAAGGCGACTCCGACGCGCGGCTCGCCGCGCAACTTGAAGGCGAGCGCCGCGCCGACGATCGCCGGCAGGCCGCCACCGACGACGGCGTTCGCGCCCATGTTGCCGCGCTCGATGTCGTACAGGTGCATCGAGCCGCCGTAGCCGTGTGAGCAGCCTTCCGTCTTCCCGTAGAGCTCGGCCATCAGCTCGTTCGGATGCGTTCCCTTGGCGAGCGTGTGGCCGTGCGCGCGGTGCGTCGACGCGATGACGTCGCCCTCCTGGAGCGCGCGGCAGACGCCGACCGCGCACGCCTCCTGGCCGATCGCGACGTGCAGGAAGCCGGGCAGCTCGCCGGCGCGGAAGCGCTCTTCGACCTTCTCTTCGAAGCGTCGAATCAGCAGCATTTCGCGCAGGACGTCCTTGAGATCGTCCTTGCGGAGCGTGCCTTTCTTCTCCTCCACCTTCGCCACGGCGGGAGTGTACGGTTCGCGCCGTGAGCCTCGCGGAGCAGTGGAAGGCGATCGAACAGGGTCTGGATCCGAGGTGGAGCGACGCGCGCCTCGACTTGCGAATCGACGACCCTGCGCGCCGTGACCGTGCTGCTGCATTGCTTGCGCCGGCAAGCCCGGGGCGGATGGATGCATCGGTCCGCTTCGTCGCGGCGCGCGGCGGCACCGGTGTCGGACCCGAAGCGCTCCGCCGCATGTTGCGCCGCATCGATGCGGAGGGCATCGCGGGCACGCTCGCACTCCTCGGGTCGGCCGATGCGCCGGAGCATGCGGTGCTCGCGCGCGCCTCGCTGGCCGCCGACTGGGACGCCGCGGTCGCGGTGCTGCCGTCCGATTGGAGCGACCTCCTGTGCGAGCTCGACCTCACGTCGTCTGACCACATCGAGCGCGGCGCATTGTTGCTCGCGCCGATCAATCCGATCCAGACCGAAGGTCGCACGGGCTTTCGCTTCCGCTGCGCGCACAGCTTCGGCTACGGCGCGTCGGCGGGCATGACGCGGCGCTGCCTCGCGCGTCTCGACGAGGAGGGCATCCCCGGCGAGGTCCGCGTGCTGCGCGCGCTGTCGGACACGCATCCGGTCGGCACGCAGGGCCCCGTCTGGTACGTCGAGGGCAAAGCGGTCTGACGCGTCCGACCCCGTCGTCTGGACGTACATCTGACTTGAGCGACGACCTCGCGTTCGCGCCCGCGCTCGAACAGGCGGCGCTCGTGCGCGCGGGCGACATCTCGGCGATCGAGCTCGTCGAGCTCTATCTCGAGCGGATCGAGCGGCTCGACCCGCAGCTCAATTCGTACGTCACAGTCGACGCCGACGGTGCCCGCGCAGCGGCGCACGCACCCGCGGACGGCCCGTTCAAGGGCGTGCCGATCCCGATCAAGGACTTGAACGAGACCGCCGGTCTGCGCACGACGTACTCGAGCCGCGCCTTCGCCGATTACGTCCCGAACGCAGACTCCGCGGTCGTGCGCCGCATTCGCAACGCCGGCTTCGTGATCATCGGCAAGACGAACACTCCAGAGCTCGGCTCGATCGGGATGACGGAGTCGGAGCTGAACGGCGACTGCCGCAATCCGTGGGACGTCTCGCGCACGCCGGGGGGTTCGAGCGGCGGCGCCGCGGCCGCGGTCGCTGCCGGTCTCGCGCCTGTCGCGCACGCCAGCGACGGCGGCGGCTCGATCCGCATTCCGGCGTCGTGCTGCAACCTCTTCGGGCTCAAGCCGTCGCGCGGACGCGTCTCTCCCGCGCCGTACGGCTCGGGCTCGCTCGGGCTCGGCACCTCGGGCCCGATCGCGCGCACCGTGCGCGACGCCGCCGCGCTCCTCGACGTCATGTCCGGGTACGAACCGGGCGACTTCTACGTCGCGCCCGTCCCGGAGCGACCGTTCCTCGCCGAGGCCGGCGAGGATCCCGGCCGTCTGCGGATCGCCGTCACGACCGAGCCGCCGATCGACGTGCCCGTTGATCCCGTATGCGTCGCTGCCGTCCGTGCCGCTGCGGACCTGCTGACCGAGCTCGGCCACGATGTCGTCGAGGCAACGCCGCCGTGGCGCGGCGACGACACCGTCGAGCAGTTCACGCGCATCTGGCAGATCGGGCCGGCAGTCGCCGGCGTCGACGACCTCTCGCTCCTCGAGCCGCTCAACCGCATGCTCGCGGAGAACGCCCGCACGACGGCGAGCTCCGAGTCGGCGGTCGCCGTGATGCGGCTTCAGGCGCTGACGCGGAAGGTCGTCGCGTTCTGGAGCGACGTCGACGTCGTCGTCACGCCGACGCTCGCCCTGCCGCCGGTTCCGGTCGGCTGGACGTGGGACGGCGCCGGCGGCGACCCGCAGGTCGCGATGTCGCGGCAGTGGCAGTGGACGCCGTTCACGGCGATCGTCAACGTCACGGGGCAACCCGCGATGTCGGTCCCGCTCCACTGGAGCGAGGACGGCCTCCCGATCGGCGTGCAGATGATCGGGCCGCTGTTCGGAGAGGCGATGCTCATCCGGCTCGCTGCGCAGCTCGAGGGCGCGCGGCCGTGGGCCGACAAGCACCCACCTATTTCCTACTCCTAGAAGGCGCCGGCGAGATTGCTAGCAGCAGTCACAGCTGTCGCCGCGCCAACTCTCGCGTCCCTCGCGGAGTGCAACGGCGGCGATCACGAGTGCGGTTGTCGGGTCAGCCCACCACCAGCCGAGCAGCGCGTTGGCGCCGAGGCCGAATAGAAGCGCGACAGACAGGTACGCGCAGAGCTGCGTCTGTGACGCTTCCCGGATGGCGGCTGACGATCCGAGCTTGTGTCCGAGCCGTCGCTTTGCGAGGGCGAGCAGCGGCATCGTCGGCGCCGTGAACGCTGCGAGGCCGATTCCGACCCAACTTGCGTCGGGGTGGTGGCCGCCGATCAGCGAACGGATCGCTACAACGCCAATGTACGCGGCGAGGATGTAGAAGCTGACCGCGATCATCTGCTGGGCGCGGCGCTCCGCTTTCTCGGAACCGATCCGAGAGCCGGTGAAGAGCCAGAGGACAACGAACCCTGCGAGCGCCTCGATGAGCGAGTCGATGCCGAAACCGAGGAGTGCGATAGACGACGCCGCAATGCCGGCGCCGACCGCGATACCGAACTCGACGAAGTGCCAACCGATCCCACCCCAGGCGAGTAGACGCGCCCGGCGTTGCAGCTTCGACCGCTCAGCCGCTTGCGCGCGCCTCCGCACCGGCGTCAGCTGGATGGTGCTCACGAAGCGACTTTAGCCGGCCATGTGGAGCGCCAGGGCCAGGCGGGCACATTTCGTCCATCTCCTCTCCTAGCGCATCGCGTCCGCGAGCTCGGCGGCGAGCGCGCGGGCGTCCGTCTCGTCGCGCGTGATCACGAGGCACGTGTCGTCGCCCGCGAGCGTGCCGACGACGCGCTCATGGGCGGCCTGGTCGATCGCGCGCGCGATCGCGGGCGCGGAGCCGAGCTCGGAGTGAACGACGACGAGGTTCTGCGCGAACGAGGTGCGGCGCCCGAACTGCGTCAGCACCGCGACGAGCGCATCCTGCGGATCCGGGCGCCGGCGGCCCGCCCGGTCCGGCAGCTCGTAGCGCGGCCGGCCGAGCGCGTCGTGGGTCTTCTCGAGCCCGAGCTCACGGATGTCCCGTGAGATCGTCGCCTGTGTCACCTGGCAGCCCGCGGCGGCGAGCGCCTTCGCCAGCTCGAGCTGCGTGCCGACGCGCTTCCGCGCGATGATCCCCGCGAGCAGCCGCTGGCGCTCCGCCTTGCCGAGGGCCTGCATGTCCGGAGCATAGATATGCAGGACGTTTCGCCCTGTCTGGGCGGCTGGATGGGGTCGCATGCGAGAATGGGGAGACGATGGACACTTCCTCCGGTGAGAAGCGCGGGCTCGGGGCTGCCGCAAGGATCGTCAGCGAGCGCGCGAGCTCGATCATCAGGCTCGAGCTTCAGCTCGCTGCGGCCGAGCTGAAGAAGAAGGTTGCATCGCTCGGGCTCGGCATCGCCCTGCTCGTCGTCGCCGTATTCGTCGTCATCTTCGCGCTCGGCTTCGGATTCGCGACGGTGGCCGCGGCGCTCGCGACGTTCCTCTCGACCTGGCTCGCGCTCCTGATCGTCACGGGCGGGCTCTTCGTGCTCGCCGGCCTCCTCGGCTTCCTCGGCCTCCGCATGCTGCGCAAGGGCACGCCCCTCGTTCCCGAGCAGGCGATCGAGGAAGCGAAGCTCACGTCGGAGGCGCTCCGCAATGGCAACCAGTGACGAGGAGTCGATCCGTGGCGAGCTCCGCGTCGAGCGTGCGGAACTGGCCGAAGCCGTCGGCGAGCTCCGCGGCGCAGTCGCCAGGATGAAGCGAGTCGGCGCGAAGCTCCGTTCGAAGCAGGCGCTCGGAGCCAGCGGCGCCATCGCGCTCGGGTTCCTCAAGGCCGGCGGTGTCGGCGCGACTGCTCGCTTGCTCAAACGCCGCAAGCACTAGGCGCAACCTGCCTTCAGGCAGGTTGCAGTCGTCGACTCCCGATCGGCCGGACCAACGACTGCAACCAGGTTTAAACCTGGTTGCATACGCGAACAAGGTTGCTTAGCCGGAAACCGTGAACGTCTTGCGGAGCGTGGGCTTCCGGACGCTGCCGAACGAGTAGCGGCCGGCCGTCAGGGTCACTGTCCACTTCACGGTGCCGCGGAACGCCGCGCCAGTCGCTTTCGAGACGCCCGGGCCCGAGAGCCGGAAGCCGTCGCTCGCCGAGGCGTCGCGCACGGTGACGACCGCCTTGCCGGCCGCGATCCCGGCGAGGGGGCCGAACGTCGCTTTCGATCCCGCGCCGATCGACGCGGAGAGCTTTACGACCGTGGGAGCCGGAGCCGGCGGGGGCGTCGACACTGTGCCCACCGTGAAGCTCCCCTTCATCTGCGACGAGTGCGGGTCGCAGTTGAAGAAGTAGGTGCCGTCGGTGAACGTCACCGTGAAGGTCTTGTTCTCGATGCCATCGACGCTCGTGGAGATGTCGACGCCGGGACCGCTGAGATGAAAGTTGTGGAAGGCGGAGTGGTCGTGAAGCGTCACCGTGTACGCCCCCGCGTCCAGATGGGTCACCTTGTTGCCTGCGACGTCGTTCAACGTGATCGTGAACGAGTCGCCGGCACCGACGTCGCCGGTCAGCACCGGGTTGTCGGCGCGCGCAGTCTCCACCGCTCCGAGAAGCGAGACGACCACAACGGCAAGAAGGAGCCTGACACCCATGCCGCGGATACGGACGCGCCGCCGGATCGGATTCATCACGCCCGGAGCACCGCGCCGAACTGCGCCGCGAGCGCCTCGACGATGCGGCCGCGAACAGCGGCGGCTTCCTCGTCCGTGAGCGTGCGCTCGAGCGAGCCATACGCAGTCCGGAACGCGAGGGACTTCTTCCCCGCGCCGATCTGCTCGCCCCGGTACTCGTCGAAGACCGAGACCGTGCGCAACTCCGGCGCGCCCGCTTCACGGATAGCGGCGAGGAGCCCGGCCGCGGGCACCTCGGCGTCGACGACGAACGCGAGATCCTGCCGCACCTCCGGGTAGGGGCTCACCTCCTCGAACTCGACCGCCTCGGGCACGCGCGCGACGAGCGCGTCGAGGTCGAGCTCGAACGCGCCCCACACGCCCTCGAGCACCGACGGATGCAGCTCGCCGACCCAGCCCTCGCCGGTCCGGGCCGCCTTTCCCGGATGAAGCAGAGACTCGGTCGTGCGTTCGATCGACGGCTCGACCTTGAGCGCTGCGTAGAGCTGCTCGACGGCCCACTTGGCGGCCGCGAAACCGCCGTCGACGACGCCCGCGACGTGCCAGCGCTCGTTCGGCAGCTCGCCGCCCGCACGGTAGGTGCGCGCGATCTCGAAGAGCGCGACCTCGGTGGCGCCGACCGCAAGGTTTCCACGCGCGGCCTCGACGAGGCTCTCCGCGAGCGACGTGCGGAGCGCCGCGGCCTCGTGTGAGATCGGTTGCGGCAGTCGCAGGTCGCCGTCCGCGACGAACGAGGAGGTGTA
>JBGPLW010000156.1:0-6568 GCA_041486645.1 Gaiellaceae bacterium
CACGAACTTCTCGCGCCGGAAGTGGATCGACCCGTCGCCGCCGCGGCCGGCGATCACCGTCAGGTTGGAGCGGTCGTGGAACACGAAAGGAAGACTATGGGGAGCAACCTGCTTTCAAGGGCTCTTGTGCTCTTCATGTGGGTAGTTGGATGGTGATTGGTCCGCAGCAGAGGTGGATGAGGGCGATCAGTGGGTCGGGGCTGTGGAAGCCGTAGCTTCGGTGGTTGATCAGCCTGACCTTGGCGTTGAGTGCTTCGAGGCGGCTGTTGGAGAGGCCGAGCTCGATCGCGTTGAGCACGCCGGTGCGGTGTTTGCGTAGCGAGCGGGCCAGCCGTTCGAAGGCGGGCAGTCCGGAGCGCTCGGCGGCGTCGAGCCAGCTGTCGAGCAGCGGCCGGGCCTCGCTTGGTGCGACGGCGTAGATGGCGCGCAGTTGTTCTTTGAGCAGGTAGGCCTGGTAGAGCCGTTCGTTTTCTTGTTGGAGGAGCGCGAGCGTTTCTGTTTGCCGCTCGCTCAGCCGCTCGGGTCGTTTCAGCACCGCCCAGCGGGTCTGCTTGAGCCAGCGTCCCGAGGCGCCGCTTGCTTGCAGCCGGCGCCACTCCTTCTTGCGCACCGTCTCGACCGCCTGGTTGGCGCGCTGGACGACGTGGAAGGGGTCGATGCAGACGGCCGCCTGTGGCGCTCGCGCCCGGATCGCTTTCAGGAAGGCGGCCCACATGTCGACCGAGACCGCCTGCACTGCCTCGCTGCGGACGGGGCCGAGCGCGTCGAAGAACTGCTCCAGTGTCTGCTGGCTGTGGCCCTTGCCGACCCAGATGACGCGGCCGCAAGCGTGGTCGGCGATCACGGTCAGGTAGCGCTGGCCGCGCCGGTAGCTGATCTCGTCGATGCCGATCCGCTCCAGCCGCGCCGGCAGCGCGGGCCGCAGCTCGGCGACCACTCGCGCCACGATCCGCTGCACGCTGCGCCAGGCCACCCTGAGCAGCCGACTGATCACGCTGAACGCCGCCTGCTGCGCGAGCCAGGCGACCACGTCCTCGAAGGCGCGCGTGAAGCGTCCTCCCGCTCGCGCCCACGGCACCGCCTCGCTCACCACCCGCCGGCAACCCGGACAGAAAAAGCGGCGCAGCGCGTACTCGAGGAAACAGCGCGTCCCGCCGAGATCGAGATGCCGCCAACGACGCAGACGCTGGTCATAGCCCGCCCGGCCCAGACAGCCGCAACGCGGACACACGAGCAGCCGCCGCCGCAAACGCAGCCCGACCACGACCCCCTGCCGCTCGAACTCAACCGACGCGACACTCGCGCCCGCGATCCCCAACACCCGATTGAATGCCGTAGTGACGCGCATCTCTCCCTCCTCGCTGGTGACCGATTAGACACCGCGAGCCTACGAGGAACGAGATGCGCGTCACATCGCCCAATCCCAACCCACACAAAGAGCAGAAGCGCCCTTTCAAGCAGGTTGCGGCTCAGTCCTTGAGAAACTCGGAGAGCAGCACGCCGAGGATCGGGATCGCCACCGTCATGAGCAGGTTCGCGCGGCCGATGGTGGTGAGGATCCGCCGGAGCGATTGCGGTTCACCTGCACGGATCTGCCGCGCGAGCCCCGGCCCGAGCACGAAGTCGTGCAGGTAGGCGCCGGCGACGAGCAGTCCGACGAGCACGCCTTTCACCCCGAGCACCCAGTCGAACCGTGTCGGCGTCGTGTCGAACGCGTGCGCGCGCGCGGCGATCACGGCGCCCGTCAGGATCGCGACGCCGAGCGACGACCAGCCGATCGGACGCCAGCGCTCGCCGAACGCCCTCAGCAAGAGCCCGCGCTGCTCACCCTCGAGCCGCTGCACCGGCGGCACCGCGACGAAGACGAGCGCGATCGTGCCGCCGACCCACACGGTCGCGGCGAGCAGATGCACCACCCGGAGAGTCGTGTCCACCTCAGGAGTCTCGCGGAGCCGCCGCGCTGCCGCTACGAGATCCGGAGCGGCGGGCTCGCCCAGCCGACCGCGGGCGCGACGATTCGGACCTGCGCGCCCGCGGGCAGGTTCACCTGCCGCGTGAACGCACCGCTCCGTGACGTCCTCGCCATCGACCCGACCGCGCGCCACCGCCCACCGACAGCGCGCTGCAGCACGTAGCTGCGCACACCGGAGCCCGGGCGCACCTGCCCCCACAGCACCGTGCGCGAACCGGTTCGCGACACCTCGGCGAGCGGAAGGGCGAATGCGTGGTAAGCGAGCTTCGCGGCGCCGCCCACCGTGAAGAGGCCGCTCTGCCAGCCGCCGAGACTCGGCTCGTCGCGAACGAGGAAGTGGATGAGCACGGTGACACCGGGCTGCTGCCAGACGCGCAACGACGCCTCCGAGAGGTACTTCGCCTGCAGGGCGTAGGAGACGCCGAGCAGCCGGTCGGGCGGGTTCGTCTGATAGCCATACTCGGTGAGCCAGAGCGGCTTCGCGCCGAACGCCCGCGTGACGTCGGCGCGGATCGCCGGCAGGCTCGCCATCGTGAAGCAGAGAGAGCACGTCGCGTAAAAGGGCGTCTCCCCGCGACCGACGGGATACGGATTCTGCGCGTACGCGTCGAGGTGCGCGTGTGCCGCGCGCATCCCGTCCATGAACGCGAGCGGCGACATGCCCGACGGCGCCTTGCGCGGCGACGTGACGCCGCCGGCGACCTTGTTCGCGCCCGACGCGGCGTGCAGCGCCGCGTATGCCGGATTGAGCGCGCGCGTCACGTAGAGGAGCGGCGAGACCGGGGTTGCGAAGGTGCGGTTGTTCGGCTCGTTCCACGCCGTCCAGAGACGCACCCACGGGAAGCGCACCGCCGCGGCCGTCGCGAAGGCGCCGAAGCCGGAGAGGGGCAGCCGGTTTGCCGCACCGCCGCCGTTCGCCCAGCGCGGCGAGCCCCAGAGCGTCACGAGAACGGGGATGCCGCGCGCGTGCAGTGTGTCGAGCACGTCACCGAAGACGCCCCATTGGTACGCGGCATCGCTCGGGTCGCGCGGCTGCGCCGGCTTCGCCGGCGCGACGGCGTCCCAGCGAAGGGTGAAGCGGACGATCCCGGCCCCGAGACCCTGGAGGGTGGTCACGCGCTCGGCGAGCGTGCCGGGGCCGTACATGAGCCACGCGTCGTCCTGGATCCCGTACTGCGCGCCGGGCGAGGCGTTCGCCGTCGCGCCGCCGGCAAGCGCAACCGCGGCGACGAGCGCGGCGATGAACACTGCTCCGACCCCCCGGCGCATGGCGGGGACCGTAGCGGCAACGCGCGTTAGGCCGGTGTCAGCGCGGTTCCAGCTCGAGCACGTGCTCGCCGCCGCCGAACTCGACCGACCGCACGACGTGCGGACGACCGTTCAGCCGAACTTCCTCGCCGACGCGCGGCAGGCCTTCGAGCGTCAGCCGGCCGGTGGCGACGAGGTCGCCGTTCTCGTACGCGCGGTACACGCACGTGACCATCAGCGGCCCTTCAACTGCACGCGCTTGCCGCAGCGCTCGCACCGTTGGAAGCGCTCCGTCAAGAAGAACGGACGTCGCCGCCGGGGCAGTTTGTGACCCAGGATTCGACAGGTGAGGCGCCGCATGCCAGGCGCGGACACTATCCGGACATCGACAAAGCGTGGCGCAGGTGTTTCCTCCCGCGCGCGCCGGGCACGACTCCTGGCGGTGATCCAGCTCGCCCTCATCGTCACGCTCTTCGTCGCCGCCGTCTTTTGGCTTGGGGTCGCTTGCGGCTTCGGCATGCGGCGGAGGCCGGCCGGGCCCGCGAGCCGAGGCAGGCTCAGGCCTCATGACGGCGAAAAAGGCTCAGTGCGGGCCTTTCCGAGGAGCCGACGCGCGGATTCGAACCGCGGACCCCTTCATTACGAGTGAAGTGCTCTACCAGCTGAGCTACGTCGGCGCTGACGCCCAGTCTACCGCCGCGAGTTCCGACCTGAAAAGCGGCTGATTGCAGGTGTTATGGATGTAAGGGAATCGCAAATTTGCGATGTTTGGGAATGGACTTCCGAGCCTAGGCGTTCTATAAATCACATAGGGCGATCGGAGATCGCGGGTCTTCTCCCGCGCACCGGACGCCGAGGAGGCCGCCGCCCAGCGGCCCCGATACGACCGAGAGAGGGATTCAACTGAGCGACACGATTCATCTGCATGACCTTACGCCTGCCGAGCGCCTCGTCGAGGAGGCCGCCGAGCGCGGTTTCGTCGAAGAGAAGGAGCTCGAGGCGTTCGCCGACGAGCACGAGCTCGCCGAGGACGACATGGCTGCCCTGCGCTCCGCGCTCGACGAGCGCGACGTCATCGTGCGCGCGGAAGCCGCTCCGTCCCGGGCGTCGATGACCGCTTCGTCCGGCGGCACACTCGACCCGCTCCAGCTCTTCATGGACGCCGCCGGCCGCCACAAGCTGCTGACCGCGGCCGACGAAGTGCACCTCGCCAAGCGCATCGAAAAGGGCGACGCTGCCGCCAAGGAGCGAATGATCAACTCGAACCTGCGCCTCGTGGTTTCGATCGCGAAGCGGTACCAGGGACATGACGTGCCTCTGCTGGACCTCATCCAGGAGGGCGTCATCGGCCTGAACCGCGCGGCGGAGAAGTTCGACTGGCGCAAGGGCTACAAGTTCTCGACGTACGCGACCTGGTGGATCCGCCAGGCCTGCCAGCGTGCGGTCGCGAACCAGTCCAAGACGATCCGCATCCCCGTGCACGTCCAGGAGCGGCGCATCAAGCTGAACCGCGCCTCGGCGGAGCTTCAGGCGAAGCTCGGCCGCGAGGCAACGATCGACGAGCTCGCCGACGCGACGCGCCTCAAGCGCGAGCACGTCGTCGAGGCTCTCGACGCGGTCGACTCGATCTCGCTGAACCAGGGCCTCGGCTCCGAGGGCGACTCCGAGCTCGGCGATCTCTTCGCCGACGAGACGTCCGTGGACCCGGCCGAGGAAGCCGTCGACGCAGTCCGGCGCCAGCGCATCCAGCGTGCGGTCGCCGACCTGCCCGAGCGGCAGCGGCGCATCATCGAGCTCCGCTTCGGCTTCGGCGGCGAGTCCGCCTCGCTGGAGACGATCGGCAAGGAGCTCGGACTGACCCGCGAGCGCGTGCGTCAGCTCGAGTCCGAGGCGCTCCATCGCCTCCAGCTCGAGCTCGGCGACGAGCTCGTCTGGGCTGCGTAACCGCCCGGACGCGACACCACTCGTACCGCTGACGCGAGGCCCCGCGGCCTCGCGTCAGCGCGCCTAGCTGCTCGAGAGGTCGCGCTGCTGGTCGTGCTTGCCGGCCGGGTCGGCAACGACAGGCGCCACCGACTGCACGCTCGCGACCGGCTGGGTGACGACGGGCGGGGTCACGACCGATCCTCCGAAGTCGTTGCTACCGCCCTGGTGCTTGTGCGACCAGCGGTCGGCCTTCGCGCCACTCGCGTCGTTCGTGCTCACCGGCACCTGCTGGAGCGGCACCTCTTGGACGGGCGGCTGTGGCTGCGGCTGGTCGACGCCGTGGTTCGCGCCCTTGCCGTTCACGTCGTCGCTCCGCTTCCCGGTCTTTCCGGCTCCGTCCTTCGGCGTGTCCTCGCTTCGCCCGACCGGTCCCTCGGATTGCGACGCCGGCATGGAGGTTGCCGGAGCCGGCGGTGCCGTGGGCTCCGCGACGGGAGTCGCAGGCGCGACCGTCTCGGGCACGACCGTCGCGTCGTGCGCCGGCAGAACGGTGCTCGTGACGGCGGCCACGTGCGCGTGTGCCCGCGCGGCGAGCTTCGTCTTCGCTGCGTGCGCGGCGTAGGTGAGGCGCGAGGACGCGACGGACTGCGCAACCGTGCGCTTGACCGGTGCGGGCCGCGCCTGAGCGCTCGTGCGCGTGCGCGCGTGATGCGACGCACGGTGCTGCTGCACCGGCGCAGCCGCGACGACCGTGGTCGCGCTGACGACGGCGACCGTGGCCGCGACCTTCGCAGCAGCGCTGCCGCCGACGAGCAGCGACTTGAGAGCGGTCGCGACGTTCCCCAGGTCGAGCGCACGCGCGAGACGGCGCTTCTGCCTCTCGGGCGGCTGCTCGAGCCCACTCGCGAGCGCGCGCCGCGCACGGAAGATCAGCGTCTCGACCGCGGCCTGGGAGAGCTCGAGCTCCGCCGCGATCTCACGGTACGAGAGGCCTTGCCATTCGCGCAGGAGGATCGCACGGCGCTGGCTCTCGGGCATCTGCTCGAGCACGTCCTGGAGGCCGATCAGCTCGTCGGCGCGGCGCGCCGGGGCGGCGGTCAGCTCCTCGACCACCTCGAAGTCGGCCGGCGACTCGATGCGGCCGCGCCGCCAGCTCGAGCGGCGGCGGGAGAGGCACACGTTGTGGGCGATCTTGAAGAGCCACGCCGACTCGAGCTCCGGCACGACGCCCCGCTTGATCCCGCGGAACGCGTTCAGGAAGGTGCTCTGAACGGCATCCTCCGCCTCCTCCCGCGAGCCGAGCTGGTGCAGGCAGTAGCGGAAGATCTGGTTCGCGTACTCCTCGTAGAGCGCGCGCGTGAGGTCGGCTTCGGCCGGGGCAATGCCCTCGACGCGATTCGCACGGCCTATCGACGGTACTGC
>JBGPLW010000157.1:0-6558 GCA_041486645.1 Gaiellaceae bacterium
CAGGCGAACGCGGGCGAGCAGCTCGCCGTCGAGTACATGACGGAGCTCTATCCGGCGACCGTCGAGATCGTCGGCTCGGCGCCGCTCTTCGATCCGGAGAACGAGAGAATCCGCTCGTGAGAGTTCTCGTCTGCGTCAAGCGGGTGCCGATCACCGGCGGCCGCATGGTGCTGACCGAGGACGCGCAGGCGCTCGAGACGAAGCACCTCGGCTTCACGATCAGCCCGCACGAGGAGTGCGCCGTAGAGGAGGCGGTGCGGATCGTCGAGGCGGGAGGCGGCGAAGTCGTCGTGCTGACGCTCGGGCCCGCCGAGGCGGAGGAGCAGCTGCGTGACTGCCTCGCGATCGGCGCCGACCGCGGCATCCTCTTGAAGACGCCTGCGGGCGAGGAGTGGGATCCGCAGGCGACCGCCGCAGCGATCGTCGACGCCGTGCGCAGCGAGGACGCGTTCGACCTGATCCTCTTCGGCAACGAATCGGCGGACGCGGGCAACTACCAGGTCGCGATCCGCGTCGCGTACGCACTCGAGCTGCCGGTCGTCACGGGGCTGAAGAAGATCGAGGTGCAGGGCGACCGGGTGCGCTGCGAGCGCGACGTCGGCGGCCCGCGCGACGTGTACGAGGCGCCGCTGCCGGCGGTGCTGACCGTGCTCGAGGGGTTGAATCTGCCGCGGTATCCGTCGGTCCCCGGACGGCTGCGCGCGAAGTCGAAGCCCGTCGCCGTGGTCGAGCCTCCGCGCCCCGAGTCGAAGCTCGAGAAGCTCCGGCTCGTCGTACCGGAAGGCCAGGGCAAGCAGGCAGAGATTCTCGGCACGGGTGCCGACGCTGCGCCTAGAGTCGTCGAGGTCATGCAGCAGCTCGGTGTCGCGTGAGCGATGTCTCCGCACTGCGGGTCTCGGATGCCGACCGCGAGCACACCGTCCTCGTGCTGCGGGAGCACGCGGCGGTAGGGCGGCTGACACTCGAGGAGTTCACCGAGCGCATGACCGTCGCCTATCGCGCCGTCACGAGAGACGAGCTCGACGAGCTTGGGCGCGACCTTCCCGCTGTACCCGCCGCGGTCACCGCTTCGCGCCGGCGCCCGACGCGGTGGGTGCTCGCGGTCTTCGGCTCGACCGAGCGTGACGGCCGCATCCGCGCGCGGCGCCGCGTCTTCTGTCTGACGATGTTCGGCAGCATCGACCTCGACCTGCGTCAGGCGACCCTCGAGGGCGACGCGATCACAATTCTCGCGCTCGGCATGTTCGGGGCGGTCGACGTCTACGTCCCCGAGGCCGTCGAGGTCGACGCCCACGGCCTCTCGCTCTTCGGCCACAAAGGCGCGCACGGCAACGACCTGGTGCCCCAGCCCGGCACGCCGCTCGTGCGCGTGTTCGCGCTCTCGCTCTTCGCGGGTATCGACGTCTGGCGCGTCCCGGCCGACTGGGCCCACCGGAAGCTCGGCGACGTGATCCGCGGCATCAGCAAGGGCGAGCACCGATGATTGGCAACCTGACTTCAGTCAGGTTGCAGTCGTTGGGATGTGCGCGATGAGCGTCCTCGTCTTCGTCGAGCCGGACGACGAGCTGTCGCTCCAGGCGCTCTCGTTCGCTCGGCAACTCGGCGACGTGCAAGCGGTGTCGGTCGACGGCGACTACGCACCCGCCGCGTGGGCGGCGGCGGTCGCCGGGGCGGCCGGAGGCGCCGACGCGATCGTCGCCGCGGGCTCCGATCGCGGCAACGAGCTGCTCGCGCACGTCGCCGCGCGTCTCGACCAGCCGTTCGCGGCGAACGTGACGTCGATCGACGGTGACGTCGTCACGCGCGTCCGCTGGGGCGGGTCGCTCCTCGAGGAGGCGCGGCTGCACGGGTCGCCGCGGATCCTCTCCGTCGCCCCGCACACGTTCGCGGCCGACCCGGCGGCGGCCTCGACACCGGTCGAGCAGATTGCCGTTCCGGCTCATGCGGACATGTCCGTTCGCGTCATCGGCCGGGTTGAGGAGTCGAGCGGCGGCGTCTCGCTCCGCGACGCGAAGGTCGTCGTCGGCGGCGGCCGCGGCGTCGGCTCGTCGGAGGCGTTCGCGATCATCGAGGAGCTTGCTGGCCTGCTCGGCGGCGCTGTCGGCTGTTCGCGTGTCGTCACGTCAGCGGGCTGGCGCCCGCACGCCGACCAGGTCGGCCAGACCGGCACGAAGATCTCGGCGGATCTCTACGTCGCGTGCGGCATCAGCGGCGCGACGCAGCACATCGCGGGCGCGAAGGGCGCGAAGAAGATTCTCGCGATCAACTCCGACCCCGAGGCGCCGATCTTCGCGAGCGCGGACTACGGCGTCGTCGGCGACCTGCACGAGATCGTTCCGGCGATCAGTGCCGAGCTGAGAAGGGTCCGCGGCTCATAGGCGCCGTCGTTCTCGGGCTGCTCGTCGCCGTCGCGGGCACGAGCGCGTGGCGCCGGACGAAGTTCCTCGCGGAGCAGGTGCTGCGCGCAAAGCCGAACGACCGCCCGGTCGACGTCGGCAGGCGGGTGAAGAACGAGGTCGAGATCGTCCTCGGGCAGAGGAAGCTCCTGCAGCGCCTCGTCCCCGGCTTGATGCACGCGTTCATCTTCTGGGGCTTCCTCGTGCTCTTCCCGACGATCGTCATGGCGATGATCGCCGCCGTCGACAAGCACGCAGAGCTGCCGTGGCTCGGGCACCAGACCTGGTTCGGGTGGATGGTCGATCTCTTCGTCGTGCTCGTCTTCGCGGGCGTCGTCACCGCGGTCGTCATCCGCAAGGCCGTTCGGCCCGCGCGGTTCGACGGCTCGCACCGCGGCGAGGCCGACTTTATCCTCCTCCTGATCGCCGTCGTCGTCGTGACGCTGCTGTGCTGGCATGCCGCCGCGCACGCCGCAGGCCTGAACGATCACGTCGGCCCGCTCTCGGCGCTGCTCGCGAAGGCGTTCCCGAGTCACGGGCATGCGGAGCGCGTGTTCGTCTGGGCGCATCTCGCCGTCGTCTTCGGCTTCCTCCGCTACCTGCCGCACTCGAAGCACCTGCACATTGCGACGGCCGGGATCAACGTGTGGCTTGCGCGCACGAGCCGGCCGGGCCGCCTCGAGCCGCTCCGCTTCGACGTGCCGGACGCGGAGCTCCGCTTCGGCGCGTCGACGATCTTCGACCTCACGAAGAAAGAGGTCATGGACGCCTTCTCGTGCACGGAGTGCGGCCGCTGCCAGGACGCGTGCCCCGCGTATGCGACCGGCAAGATCCTCTCGCCGAAGCTCCTGATCATGGGCGTGCGCGACCAGGTGTTCGCGCAGAGCACGGGGCCGATCGTCGGCAACGGCGTGCCGGAGCAGATGATCTGGGACTGCGTCACGTGCGGGGCGTGCGTCGAGGCGTGTCCGGTGTCGATCGAGCACATCGACCACATCGTCGACCTGCGGCGGAGCCGCGTCATGGTCGACTCCGCGTTCCCCGCGGAGGCCGAGCCGATGCTGCGCGACGTCGAGCGGGCCGGCAACCCGTGGGGGAAGCCGCAGACCGAGCGCGCGGCCTGGGCGGAGGAGCTCGGCGTGCGGGTGCTCGAGCCCGGCGATCCCGCTCCCGAGTACCTCTACTGGGTTGGGTGCGCGGCGTCCTTCGACGAGCGCGCGAAGAAGAGCGCGGAGTCGACGGCGAAGCTGCTGCAGAAAGCCGGCGTCGACTTCGCGATCCTCGGGCCACGCGAGTCGTGCACGGGCGACCCTGCGAGGCGGATGGGCAACGAGTACGTCTTCCAGGCGCACGCCGAGCAGAACATCGCGACGTTGAAGGAGAACAACGTGCAGAAGATCGTCGCGAGCTGCCCGCACTGCTTCAACACGCTTGCGAACGAGTACGGCGACTTCGGCGGCAACTACGAGGTGCTCCATCACACCGAGTTGCTGTCGCAGCTCGTGGAGGACGGACGGCTCAAGCCGGCGGCCGGCACGCAGTCGATCACGTACCACGACTCGTGCTACCTCGCCCGCCATAACGACGTCCGCATGGAGCCGCGCAAGCTCTTGAACGTGATCGGCCAGCCGGTCGAGATGACGCGAAGCGGCAAGCAGACGTTCTGCTGCGGCGCCGGCGGCGCGCACATGTGGATGGAGGAGAAGGGCAAGCCGATCAACGTCGAGCGCGCCACCGAGGCAGTCGGCACCGGCGCGGAGACGCTCGCGGTCGCCTGCCCGTTCTGCACGGTCATGCTCGACGATGGCGTGCGCGAGACCGGGGCGAAGATGCGGGTGGCCGACGTCTCCACGCTGCTCGTCGAGTCGCTCGACGCATGATCGTCGGCCTCGGTCACGTCGACCTCGTGTGTCGCGATCTCGAGCGGTCGCTCGCGTTCTACCGAGCGGTCTTCGGCTCCCTCGGGCTCGAGCAGCCGTTCCTCGTCGACGGTGAGCGCGGTGAGCAGATCCACTACTTGCGCTTTCCGGCGTCCGGTTCCGGCTCACTCGGGCTGCGGCAGGCGCTCGACTCGCAGGCGTTTGAGCTTTACGCACCGGGGCTCCACCATCTCGCGCTCACGGTCGAGTCTTCGAGTGACGTCGACGTCTCGCATGCGGCGGCCGTCGATGCCGGCGCGGAGATACTGCACGCCCCGCGTCTGTGGCCGCAATACCACCCGGAGTACTACGCAACGTTCTTCCTCGATCCTGACGGATTCCGGATCGAGGTCGCGACCGCGCGCGACGCGCGGCTTTCGCCTCACACTTCTTAACCGTGCCTCACGCAGCCGTGGTTCTCTCTGCAGGTGTTCTTCTTGCGCTACCTGCGGAACGAGCTCGTTCGGCGGCGTGCGCGCACGGTGGTGACACTGGTCGGTCTCGGCGTTGGTGTCGCTCTCGTGATCGCTCTCGCGAGCCTCTCGAAAGGCCTCGACCGCGCGCAGAAGCAGACGCTCGACCCGCTCGGCGGGATCGGCACAGATCTCACGGTCACGCTCTCGCCGCAACAGGACCAGGCGGGCGTCGGCTTCGGTGGCGGCGGCGGTAACCGCGACCTGATCCAGGCGAACCAGGCGGTGCTGACGGACCTCTCGAAGCTCGGCAAGCCCGGTGACCACTTCGTGCACGACTTCTTCCTGCCCGGCTCGCAGCTCACGTTCCAGCAGAGCTCGGCGTCACAGGTCTCGAGCCTTGCGAACGTCGCCCAGGTGACCGTGGGGCTGACGCTGCTCGCGGAGCATCAGGAGGGCGTCGTTCCGAAGATCGTCGCGAAGCTGAAGACCGGCGGTCAGACGTTCCGCTTCGACCGGAACATCCCGCGCCCGACGACGGCGCAGTTCCAGGCGATGCAGAAGTGTCTCGCCAAGCTCGGCGTCGGCCAGGGCGGCGGCGGCGGCGCGGGCGGCGGCCAGAACGGGCCGGGCGGCGGCCAGAACGGGCCGGGCGGCGGCTTCGGCGCGCCGGGCGGTGGTGCCGACCGCAGCGCCTTCGCGAAGTGCCTGCCCGCGAGCCTGCGCAAGCTCCGCACCCAGTTCACGACGCCGGCGCAGACGCTCAAGCAGGTGCTCGATCCGCCGCAGACGAACATCACGACGAGCGCGTACACGATCGGCGGCGTCGACCAGACGCAGCCGTCGATGGGCGTCGTCACGCAGGCGCAGGTGACGAGCGGCCGGTTCCTGTCGGCAGCGGGCGCCAGGGAAGCGCTCGTCTCGACGACGTACGCGGCGAAGGAGAAGCTGAAGATCGGCTCCGCGCTCGACCTCAACGGCACGAAGTTCGCCGTCGTCGGGCTCGTCAACCCGCCGCTCGGCGGCCAGAGCGCGGACGTGTACCTGCCGCTGAAGCAGCTGCAGACGCTTGCGAAACAGGCCGGGCTTGCGAACGTGCTGCTCGTGCGCGCGAGCGACAGCTCCAAGGTCGGTGCCGTCGAGGCCGCGATCAAGCGCGCACTGCCGCAGGCGCAGGTCGCAAGCTCGAAGCAGGTCGCCGCGAAGATCAGCGGCTCGCTCGTCGACGCGTCGAAGCTCTCGCACGACCTCGGCCTCGTGCTCTCGATCGTCGCCGCGGCCGCCGCGTTCCTCCTTGCTGCACTGCTCGCGGTGTCCTCGGTCGGGAAGCGCGTGCGCGAGCTCGGCACGCTGAAGGCGCTCGGCTGGACGCAGCGGATGGTCGTGCGCCAGATCGCGGGCGAGTCGCTCGTGCAGGGCGTGCTCGGCGGGCTCTTCGGCATCGCGCTCGGGATCGGCATCGCCCTCGCCGTCGACGCTTTCGGACCGCAGCTCGAGGCGAGCGCGACGACCGGCGGCGGCATCTCGCTGCCCGGCCTCGTCTCGACCACGCGCACCGCGACGAGCAGTGTGTCCCTGAGCGCGCCGGTCGGCATGACCGTCATTGCCGTCGGCTTTGGCCTCGCCTTGCTCGGCGGCCTCATCGCCGGCGCCGCGGGAGCGCTGCGCGCAGCGCGCCTTCGCCCGGCCGACGCCCTCAGGCAGATGGAGTAGCGAGCGAATGGCCCTCTACACACTCGAAGGCGTCTCGAAGTTCTTCCAGCGCGGCCCCACGACCGTGCGTGCGCTCGACGGCATCGACATGGAGATCGAGCCCGGCGAGTTCGTCGC
>JBGPLW010000158.1:0-6434 GCA_041486645.1 Gaiellaceae bacterium
CGCACGCCGCTTACCTCGTGCTCGATCTCGAGGCGCGGACGGCAACGTTCCGGCGCGTGCCGTACGACATCGAGCGAACCCAGGCCGAGATGCGGGCGGCAGGGCTGCCCGAGACGCTGGCCGCGCGGCTCGAGGTGGGCGAATGAGACGAGCCGCCCTCCTCATCGGCAGCGCCGCCGTGCTCGCCGGCTGCGGATCGCATGCGGCACAGCCGAAAGCGGCGCAGCCGAGAGCCTCGTGAAGGCCGGCGGCTAGACGAGCTCGACGGCGGCCAGCGCCGGCTCTGCCGACTCGTCGCCGTAGAGATGGATGCCCTCGCGGGCAAGCGCGAGCTGCACGTCTTCGCGGGCCTTGTAGATCCGCCACTTGACGGTGGCGAGGGTGACCTCGAGCGAGTCGGCGATCTCGCTGTACGAGAGGCCGACGATGTCGCGCAGCAGGAGCGCCATCTTCAGGTCGACGTTGAGGTTCGCGACGGCGCGCCAGACCGCGTCGATCGCCTCGAGCCGTTCGAACGGCTGATCGAGCACCTCGAGCGGCGGCACATCCTCGATGTTGACGGCGGAGCGTGGGCGCCGCTCGAGCGCGCGGAGCTCGTCGAGCACGCGGTTCTTCGTCACCTGGAAGAGCCAGGTCGTGAACTTCGAGCGAAGCGAGAAGCGCGGCAGGCCCTGATAGACGCGGAGGAAGACCTCCTGCGTCAGATCCTCGGCGAGCGCGCGGTCGCCGACCAGCCGCAGGACGTAGTTGTAGACGGGCACCTGGTAGGCGCGCACGATGATCGAGAAGGCGCGTTCATCACCACGCTGTGCCTTCCGCAGGACACCGAAGTCAGGCTGTGGCAGCGACAAGTGGCCTCATGATACCGGGGTTACGAGCGTTCGATGAGGTTTTCCCCGGACATTTGTAAGGGCCGGGCAAAACCGAGCAGCCCGAGAATCGTGGGCGCGAGATCGGACAGCTCACCATGTTCCTTCAGCTTGAGTCCGTTTTCGGTCGCCAGCAAGGGGACGAGGTTCGTCGTGTGGGCCGTCATCGGGCTCACCCCGTCCTCCTCGAACATCTTCTCGGCGTTGCCGTGGTCGGCGGTGACGAGGCAGACGCCGCCGAGCGCAGTCACCGCCTCGACGACGCGCCCGAGGCAGCTATCGGTCGTCTCGACCGCCTGCACGACCGCCGGGATCACGCCGGTGTGGCCGACCATGTCCGGGTTCGCGAAGTTGATCACCGCGAACGCGTAGCCGTCGCCGATCCGGCCGACGAACGCGTCCGTGAGCTCGACGGCCGACATCTCCGGCTTGTGGTCGTAGCTCGGCACGTCACGCGGCGACGGCACGAGCACGCGCGTCTCGCCGTCGAACTCGTCCTCTCGGCCGCCGTTGAAGAAGTAGGTGACGTGCGCGTACTTCTCCGTCTCGGCCATGTGCAGCTGGCGGACGCCCGCCTCCGCGAGCACCTCCGAGAGCACCTGGTCGACGTGCTGCTCCGGGAACGCGACCGGGAAGTCGAAGTCTTCGCGGTAGTTCGTCATCGTGGTCAGGTCGACCTCGAGCTCGCCGAGCTTCTCGGCCAGCTGCCGCATCCGATCGGGGCGGAAGTTGAAGCAGATCGCCGCGTCGCGCTCCGGGTCGAGCGCCGGCCGTGCCTCACGCCAGACGGGCACGATGAACTCGTCCGTGACGTCCTCGTCGTAGCTCCTCTGCACGAGCGCGACCGCGGTGTCTTCGGGCGGCGCTCCCGAACCCTGCTGGAAGATGACGTCGAGCGTGCGCTGCGTCCGCTCCCACCGCTTGTCGCGATCCATCGCGTAGTAGCGGCCGGAGATCGTCGCAATGCGGTCGTCGGGCAGCTCAGCCAGGTCGCGCAGGGCGGACGTCGGAGACACGTCGCGTCCGTCCGTGAACGCGTGGATCCACGTCCGCTCGGCCATGCCTTCGCGCTGGGCGAGCTCGAGCAGCGCGAGGAGATGCTCGATGTGCGAGTGCACACCGCCGTGCGAAACCAGGCCGAGGAGATGGATGTCTCCGCTTCGCTCCCGCGCACGCCGGAACGCCGACACGAGCGCCGTGTTCTCGAAAAGGGATCCGTCGGCGACTGCGCGGTTGACGCGCTGGAAGTCCTGGTCGAGCACGCGGCCGGAACCGATCGTGAGATGCCCGACCTCGGAGTTGCCCATCTGGCCCGCCGGCAGTCCGACCGCTTCGCCCGAAGCGGCGAGGCGCGCGTGGGGGTACTCCGCCCAGAGCCGGTCGAACACCGGCGTGTCGGCGAGCGCGACCGCGTTCCCCGGCCCGGGTGGGGCGCAGCCCCACCCGTCGAGGATCACGAGCGCTACGAGCGGGAACGTGCGGCCGCTTCGCATATGGCTGCAAACGACTCGATGTCGAGCGACGCGCCGCCGACGAGCGCACCGTCGATGTCCGGCTCCGCCATCAGCTCGGCTGCGTTGTCGGGCTTGACGGAGCCGCCGTAGAGCACCGGCCGGTCGAGGAGCGACTTGATGAGCGCGTGCGCCTGCTGCGCGAGCTCGGGCGTCGCTGTCAGGCCGGTGCCGATCGCCCACACCGGCTCGTAGGCGAGCACGAGCCGGTCGTGCGGCCCGCAGGCGTCACGGATCGCCTCGGTCTGGATGCGCAGCACCGTCTCGGTGTCGCCGGCGTCGCGTTCCTCCCGCGTCTCGCCCACGCAGGCGATGACTCCGAGGCCTGCGCCGAGCGCCGCGTGCGCGCGCCGCGCGACGCGCGTGTCGGTCTCGCCGAAGTACTGCCGCCGCTCCGAATGGCCGACGATCGCGCCCTTGACGCCCAGCGCGAGCAGCATCGGCGCGGAGATCTCGCCGGTGTAGGCGCCCTCCGGCTCCCAGTGCACGTTCTGGGCGAAGGTCGTGAGGCCGGCGCCGACGCACGCAGGCAACGCGGTGTACGGCGGCGCGACGATCACGTCGACGCCGTCGATGCCGGCGACCCGCTCGGCAAGCGCATCCGGGTCGGGCCCGTCGAACATCTTCCAGTTGCCGGCGACGATCACGCGCGCATCCTATTTGTGAGCGCAAGCGCCGGAATCCGCTCGCGCAGATTCCGGCGCGCGCAAGACCCCTGAAGTGCGCCCGCAGTCGCGGGCGCATGGTTGCCGCTTTGCCTATGCAGTCGGGATTGCCGCGACGCCCGGGAGCTCTTTGCCCTCGAGCAGCTCGAGGCTCGCGCCGCCGCCCGTCGAGACCCACGAGATCTTGTCCGCGAGACCGAGCTCGTTGAGCGCGCGCACGGAATCGGCGCCACCGACGACCGAGAACGCCCGCTCGTTCGCGGCGACCGCCTCGGCGACGGCCTTCGTCCCCTCCGCGAAGCGCGGCCACTCGAAGACGCCCATCGGCCCGTTCCAGAAGATCGTCCCGGCGCTCGCGATCACGGCTGCGAAGCGTTCGCGCGTCGCCGGCCCGATGTCGAGCCCGAGCCAGCCGTCGGGGAGCTCGTCGAACGGGTAGATCCCGGACTCCGCGTCAGCCGTGAACTCCGACGCGCCGACAACGTCGGTTGGCAGCACAACGTCGAAGTCGAGCGGGTTGTCGACGCGCACCTGCTCGGCCATCTTGCCGCCGATCAACACCGCGTCGGCGCGGCCGCCGAGGTTCTGCAGGACGCCGAGCTTGTCGTCGACCTTCGCGCCGCCGGAGATCAGGACGAAGGGCCGCTCGACGTCGCCGAGCAGCGCACCGAGATGCTCGAGCTCCGCGAGCAGCAGCAGGCCGGCGTAGGCGGGCAGAAGGTGGGCGACGCCTTCCGTCGAGGCGTGCGCACGGTGCGCAGAGCCGAAGGCATCGTTGACATAGACGTCGCAGCCCTCGGCGAGCTCGCGCGCGAAGCCCTCGTCGTTCTTCGTCTCGCCCGGATTGAAGCGCGTGTTCTCGAGCACGCGGATCCGCTCGTCGGGCAGCAGCTCGCGCAGGCGCTTCTCGACGGGAGCCATTCCGAACTTCGCGCGGTCCTCTTCCGTCTTCGGCCGGCCGAGGTGGGAGCACACGCGCACCTCGGCGGCGCGGCTCTCGAGCAGCAGCGCGAGCGTCGGCAGCGACGCGCGGATGCGCGTGTCGTCGGCGACCGCGCCGTTCTCGAGCGGCACGTTGAGATCCGCCCGGACGAGGACGGTCTTGCCCGCGACGTCGGCGTCGCGGACGGAACGCGGTTTGCGCATCAGGCTGCGACGGCCGCGGGCATCGTCTGCGCGATCTTCGCGACGAGATCGACGAGGCGGCAGCTGTAACCCCACTCGTTGTCGTACCAGCTGAAGACCTTCACGAGATTGCCGTTCACCATTGTCAGGTCGCTGTCGAAGATCGACGAGTACGAGGAGTGCACGATGTCCGTCGACACGAGCGGCTCGTCCGAGTACTGGAGGATGCCTTCGAGGTCGCCTGTATCGGCCTTCGAGAGAAACAGCGCGTTCACCTCGTCCTTGCTCGTCTCGCGTGCGACCTGCACGACGAGGTCGACGATCGAGCCGGTCGGGACAGGCGCGCGCATCGACATGCCGTCGACCTTGCCCTTGAGGTCGGGAAGGACGATGCCGATCGCGCGGGCTGCGCCCGTCGACGTCGGGATCAGGTTGATCGCGGCGGCACGTGCGCGCCGCAGATCCGGGTGCGGGAGATCGAGCGTGCGCTGGTCGTTCGTGTACGCGTGAATCGTCGTCATGAAACCGCGCTCGATCGTGTACGCCTCGTGCAGCAGCTTCGCGACAGGTGCGACGCAGTTCGTGGTGCAGGACGCGTTTGAAATGATGTTGTGCTGCTCCGGGTCGTACTCGCGGTCGTTGACACCGAGCACGACGGTCAGATCCGGGTCGGTCGCAGGCGCAGAGATGACGACCTTCTTCGCGCCGGCGTCGAGATGCTTCTGGGCGCCCTCGCGGTTCGTGAAATGGCCCGTCGACTCGATCGCGACGTCGACGCCGAGGTCGCCCCACGGCAGCTGGGCGGGATCCTTCTCCGAGACGAACTTGATCTCGTGGCCGTCGACGCGGATGAAGCCGTCGCCGGCCTCGACTTTCGCGTCGAGCGTGCCGAGCACGGAGTCGTGCTTGAGCAGGTGCGCCATCGTCTTCGTGTCGCCGATGTCGTTCGCGGCCACGATTTCGAAGTCGCCGCCGCGCTGCAGTTGCGCGCGGAGGAAGTTCCGTCCGATCCTGCCGAAGCCGTTGATCCCGACCCTGATCTTCGCCATGTTTCCCTTTCGTTTTTCGCGAGTCTAGCCGGGCGTCAATTCCCGAAGACCGGCAGAACGCCACCTGCCGAGGACGGCTTTCGACGGGCACGGCGGGCGGACCGGGAAGCTCCGAGGACGACCCTCCCGGTCCTTGCACCACACCCGAGACCGTGGCAACGGACGGGGTCTGAATCCGCCGCCGGACGAGCGCGGACCCGCCGTTGTCGAGTATGACGACGGCCTCCGAGCCGGTCTAGACGAGTTGCAAGTGCTAATCCGCACCCAGTTCGACGAGCCTCCGGAGCCGCCTGTAGGCCGATGCTTTCGTGAGCGGCGGCTTGCAGCGCGAGCCGAGCTCGGCGATCGACGCGGTGGGATGCCGCAGACGTAATTGCGCAAGCTCGAGCAGGTCGTCGGGCAGTCCGTCGAGGTTCAAACGGCGCACCGCTTCGAGCTGCGCGTGCGCCGCGCGGCTCGTTCGGACGAGGTTTGCGTGGTCTGCGTTCGCGAGCCGGTTTGCGTCCGCGCGAATCGCGGAGAGCACCGAGCTCTCTTCCAGCACGAGCACGGTGTCGGTTGCTCCCGCGACGACGAGCGCGTCGGCGATCGGCTCGATTCCCTTCGCGTACGCGACCGCATGGCGTCCGCGGTCGAGCAGCTGGAGCGCGGCGCCTTCGCGCGCGGCGACCTCCGCGAGGAAGCGGGCGCCTTCGGTCTCCGCCGTGCGGATCTCCAGGTGCGGGTCGCGCGGGCCACTCAGCGAGCCGGCGCCGAGGAGCGCGCCGCGGAGGTACGCGCCGCGGCAGCAGCGGCGTGCGAGCACGCGCTGCGGTGGCCGCTCGAGCGGCCGGTGGGAGCCGTCGAGCACGCCCGCTCGGTGCAATGTCTCGTAGGCGTGCGGCGAGCCTTCGACGTGGAGTTGGTAGCGCGTCGGCCGGTCGAACGCGTGTTGCTGATACGTCCGGATCTCCGAGTCGACGTCGAACGCGCGCAACAGCGCGAACGCGCGGCGCGCGACCGCGGAGCTCGCAAGATCGAGATGCAGCGCGACCTCGCCACGCCCCCGCAGGTGCACGCTCCCGGCGACATGGAAGAGCCCCGACAGCTCGGCAAGGCGGTCGCAGTCCGACTCGGGCGCGATCTGCGCGAGCTCGTTGCGCAAGTCCTCAGAGAGAGACACCTTCGAGCTCCAGTAAGCGGCGCTTGTAATCGAGGCCGAACGAGCCGTACGAG
>JBGPLW010000159.1:0-6408 GCA_041486645.1 Gaiellaceae bacterium
CGTCTGCTCGACGACGAGCGCGATCTCCTCCTCGGAGACATACGCGCCTTGGACGCGCTGGAGCCGCGACGTGCCGAGAGGCTTGAAGAGCATGTCGCCCTGGCCCAGGAGCGACTCGGCGCCGCCCTGGTCGAGGATCACGCGCGAGTCGGTCATCGACGACACCGCGAACGCGATGCGCGACGGCACATTCGCCTTGATCATGCCGGTGATCACGTCGACCGACGGGCGCTGCGTCGCGAGCACGAGATGGATGCCGACGGCGCGCGACTTCTGCGCGAGCCGGATCACCGCGTCCTCGACCGCCTGCGGCGCGATCATCATCAGGTCGGCGAGCTCGTCGATCACGACGAGCAGGTACGGCATCGTCGCCTCGCCGCGCTGGCGGAACGCGCGGTTCGCCTCGTTGAGGTTGCGCGCGCGCACAGACGAGAGGCGCTCGTATCGCCGCTCCATCTCCGCCGTGCAGTTGGCGAGCACCGCGCTCGCCTCCTTCGGGCTCGACACGACCGGAGTGAGCAGATGCGGGATGGATTCGTAGTGGTTGAGCTCGATCCGCTTCGGGTCGATGAGGATCATCCGCACCTCGTCCGGCGTCGCGCGCAAGAGGATCGATGTGAGGAGCGCGTTGATGCAGCCCGACTTGCCGGAGCCGGTCGTGCCGGCGATCAGCAGGTGCGGCATGCGCGCGAGGTCGGTCCAGACGGCCGCGCCCGAGATGTCCTTGCCGAGCCACACCGAGAGCGGCGACGCCGTCGTCGGCAGGTCGTCGAAGATGTCGCCGAGCGTGACGAGGTTCGGCGAGAGGTTCGGCAGCTCGACGCCGACCGCCTGCTTGCCGGGAATCGGCGCGAGGATGCGGATCTCGGTCGTCGCGAGCGCGTAGCTCAGGTCGTCCTTGAGCGCCGCGACCTTCGACACCTTCGTGCCGGGCGCGAGCTGGAGCTCGTAGCGCGTCACGCGCGGCCCGGAGATCTGGCCGATCACGGTCGCCTCGACACCGAAGTGCGCGAGCGTCTGCACGAGCAGTTCCGCGACGCGCGCGGCCGTCTCCCCCGACACGTCCGTCTTTTCCGGCGAGACGCGCAGCACGTCGCGATCCGGCAGCTGGTACTCCGGGTGCTCGATCGTGATGTCGTCGAAGAGCTGCTCCTGCTGGGCGACGAGCGGCGCGTGCTCCATCGTGAGGAGCGGCGACGGCGCAAGATGCGCAGGCGCGACGACGTCCGGGTACGCGGCGACCGCATCGACGAGCGGCTTCTTCGGAACGATCGGCTTCGCCAGCGGATCGTCCCAGGTCTCGAGCGGCACGGCGGAGCGTCGGCGGCGCTTCGACACGTGGCGGTGCAGCTGGTGCCCCGAACGGCGGAGGATCGCGCCGAGCGACGCCCCCGAGAGCAGGAGCGCGCCGACGAGCAGGAGCAGGACGCCGAGGATCGTCGACCCCGTCGCGCCGATCGCGACGCCGACGGCGCCGCCGAGAGCCTGCCCGAGATAGCCGCCCTGGTCCTTGCCGAGCGTCTCCATCAAGCCGAACGAGACGACGGCGAGGCCGGCGCGGAACGGGCGCACGTCGACGAGCGCGCTCCGCGTCACCATCAGTCCGCCGACCGCGACGAATGCGACCGGGACGACCCACGACGCACCGCCGATCAGCGCGTCGAGCCCGTCGGCCATCGCGCCGCCGACGTAGCCACCGTTCCACTGCGCGTAGATGACGCTGCCGAGAAAGAGGCCGAGCGCGACGAGGCCGAGCCCCCAGAGCTCGGGATGCTGCAGGCTGCGCGGCCGGGAAGCCTTCTTCGTCCGCTTCTTCACGCGGCTCGGAGTTTTCGGGCGCAGCTTCCTCTTGCGCTTCGGGCGCGACATGCGCCCCTTTTCGCCTGCCGTGGGCCAGACCCTCCTTGGCAGAATCCCGGGCGTGAGAGCCGAACTCCAGGATGTGGCACCCCGGCTCTGGCTCTGGCGCCTCGCGTACCCGGACTGGCGTCCGGAAGTCGGGTGGCCGGAGGTCGTCACCTCGACCTGCGTGGAGTCCGGGGGCGAGATCGTGCTCATCGACCCCCTCGCCCCGCCCGACGACGCGACCGAGGTCTGGGCACGGCTCGACGCGAGGCCGGCGACGGTCGTCGTCGTCCTGAAGCCGGACCACGTGCGCGACGTCGACCGCTTCGCCCGCCGCTACGACGCGCGCGGCTTCGGGCCGCGGCTCTTCTGGCCCCACAACGTGCCGGAGACCGCGCTCGAGGGGATCGAGCCCGGCGACGAGCTTCCGGGAGGCCTCGTCGCGCTCTACGACGGCCGCGGGCGGAACGAGACGCCGCTCTGGCTGCCCGGACAGCGGACGGTCGTCTTCGCCGACGCGCTGACGGCGCCGGACGGCGTGCTGCGGGTGTGGTCGACCCCGTGGCACGAGGAGCGCGTCCTTCCCGCTTTGCGCGCGCTGCTCGAGCTCCCGTTCGAGCGCGTCATCGTCTCGCACGGCGAGCCGGTGCACGACCGGGACGCCTACGAGCGTGCGCTCGGTCTCGCTCCTTGGACCGGCGAAGGCTAGTGGCTAGGGCGCCTCGACGATCTCGAGCAAACGCCACTGGCCCTGCGCGGAGGTGCGGGCGACGCTGAACCAGCGCGTATACGTGCCGCGGGCCAGTCGCTTCGCCTTCCAGTCGCCGAGGAGCGTGAAGCGCACGCGAAGCAGACGGTTGAGCGTCGGATCGCGATGCGTGAAGAAGCCCGCGTGCCACGTCGTCACGCTCAGGAGGTCGGTACCCGCCGGTGCCTGCCGGCTCCACCACTCCGCGACCTGCGCGGGCTTGTCGAAGGCGGGTTGCGCCGCGAAGCCGCGCGGGAGCACGGAGACGACGGCTCCCGTCTGGCGGAGGATGCCGCCTGCCCGCACCTGAACCGGATAGACGCCGAGAAAGCCGGGCGCACGAAGCACGGTCCACCACGACCCTGCACCCGAGCTGCGGAGAGCGACCCAGCCGAACATCTTCCCCTCGCTCGCGATCCCCCCGTGCACGACGACGGAGGCGGCAGGAGCGCTGAGCCCGGTGACGACGACACGGATCTGGCCGTCTCGGGCGGCCACGCTCGGCGAGACGGCAGCGGTGAGCGAGGCTGCGACGAGAGCGCCTGCTGCGGCGATCATGCGGTAGTGATTCGCGTCGGCGGCGGATATCCCTACGCGAGGACCGCCACGGCCATGCCGTAGTACGTCGGGGCCGCGTAGGCGAGGAGCTCCGCAGGCCCGGAGACGGCGCCCTGGAGCACGAGGAGCTGCCAGAGCGAGTCGGCCTTCGCCGCCTCGACGAGCTCGGCGAGCGGCCGGAAATCCGGCGGTTCGCCGGCGAGGAGCTCCAGGAAGCGCGCGTCGTAGGCGGCCGCAGCCGGATCGAAGCCGTACGGCCCTTCGGGGTCGTGTGCATGGGCGTGGTCGGCGCTCGCGACGAGGCCGACGCGCCGGCCGCCCGTGCCGCTCGCGATCGCCTCGCCGAGCCGGACGTGCTCGTCGAGCGGCCGGTCGCGGGCCGGAGCGACGACGACGACGCCCGCCGCGCGCACGAACTGCAACGGCACCTCGGTGCCCCAGTCGAGCGGCACCTCCGCCTCGGCCGGGTCGTTCCCGCCGTAGGAGACGCCGACCACAGGCAGTCCGGCAGCGCGAATCGCCGCGACGAGATCCGACGCGAGGTCGCGGTCGGTCTCGTGCTCCCCCACACGGCCCGCGGTTACGACGGCGAAGTGGCCCTCGACGTGCACGTTGTGCGGCGTCACGACGACCACCGTCTCGCAGCCGCACGCGCCGAAGCGCCGCGCGAGCTCGTCCATCGCGGCCCGCAGCTCGGGAGCAGCATCGACGTCGCCGTGCGGCGCGATCGCGGCGAAGCAGATCATGGCAGCGCGGAGATCCGGTTCACGAGCAGCTCGAGAAACCGTTCCGCGTCGACGTCGATGCCCGCGCGGCAGTTGCGGGGGCGGCCGGTGACGAGCCAGCGATCGACGACCGTGCGGCCGTCGCACCACTGCGACGCGGTCTCGATCGCGACGTTGCACTCGACGGTCGTCACGAGCGACGGGTCGATCACCTCGGCGACGGCGAGCGCGTCGTGGATCGGCGAGCCGTCGAAGCCGTAGCGCGACTCGTGGAAGCGCTGGAAGAAGTCGGAGAGCTCTGCGACAACCTGCCCCGCACGCCCCGTGCCGCGCAGCCGATCGGCATGCGCGCGCGTGAAGAGCGCCTTGTGCGTGATGTCGAGCCCGATCATCGTCACCTCGATGCCGCTCGCGAACACACGCGCGGCTGCCTCTGGATCGACGAAGGCGTTGAACTCCGCGGCCGGCGTGACGTTCCCTTCCGCGATCGCGCCGCCCATCCAGACGATCCGCTCGAGCCGGTCGCGCACGTCGGGGTGGCGCTCGAGCAGCAGGGCGACGTTCGTGAGCGGGCCGGTCGGAACGAGCACGACGCCCGGCTCGAGGAGGTCGGCGAGCAGGTCGGCGGCGTGCGCGTCGACCGGCGCCGTCACGGGCTCCGGCAGGTCGGGCCCGTCGAGGCCGGTATCACCGTGCACATTGGCGGCGGTGCGAAGCTCGCGGACGAGCGGCCGGTCGGCGCCGGCGGCGACCGGGATGTCCGTCCGGCCTGCGAGCTCGAGGATCTTCAGCGCGTTGCGCGTCGTCTTCTCGAGCGTCTGGTTGCCGGCGACGGTCGTGACGCCGCGCAACTCGACCTCGGGCGACGCGAGTGCGAGCAGGATCGCGATCGCGTCGTCGTGTCCGGGATCGCAGTCGATGACGATGGGCGTGGTCATAGAAGGGCGTCGACCTCCTCGGCGGTGGGCAGGGACGTCTGCGCACCGAAGCGCGACGCCGCGAGCGCCCCGGCGATGCAGGCGCGGCGCAGGGACTCCTCGCGGGCGCGGCCTTCGAGCAGCGACACGACGAGACACGCGGTGAACGCGTCGCCGGCTGCAGTGCCGTCGACCGCGTCGACCTTCGGCGGAGCGGCGCGCGCGACCTCTTCCCCGTCCTCGAGAAGCAGCGCGCCCTCCGCGCCGAGCGTCACCGCGATGACGCCGTCGCGATGCGTCAGGGCGTCGAGCTCGTAGCGGTTCACGATCGTCACGTCGGCTGCCGGCACGGCGCCTCGCGCGGGCGCGGCGTTCAGGAAGAACTCGCCGGGCGCCGTCGCCGCGACGTGCTCGACGGTCTCGAGCGGGATCTCGAGCTGGCAGAGGACGCCGTCGCAGTCCGGCAGGTCGACGTCGGCGGGCAGAAGCTGCATGTTCGCACCCGGTGCGACGACGATCTCGTTCTCGCCCTCGGCGTCGACCGTGATCAGCGCGACGCCGGTCGGAGCGTCGACGACCTTGAATCGCGTCATGTCGACGCCTGCGCGCTCGAGCTCGACGGCGGCCTGCCGGTGGAAGTCGTCGTTGCCGACGCACGCGATCATCGTCACCTCGGCGCCGAGCCGCGCCGCTGCGACCGCCTGGTTCGCGCCCTTACCACCCGGGATCTGCGCGAACGTCGCGCCGGTCACGGTCTCGCCCGGGCGCGGCAGCCGCTCGGTGCGCGCGACGAGGTCGAGGTTGACGGAGCCGACGACGGTCAGACGGGGAGCCACCGAAGCGGCAGGTTACGAGCTCGCGAGGACGCGGATGTCCTCGAGTGCCTGGCCGAGCAGGTTGTCGCGCAGGTCGAAGAGCCCGGCCCAGAGCGCCGAGCGGTCGGGCGTGGCCTCGAACTGCACGGCGGCGGTCAGCCCTTCGAGCGCACGCACGAGTACGGCGAGCTCGAGATACGCCTGCGCGACGCGCTCAGCCGGCATGCGCACCCCCGCGCGCGTGAGCACGGGCTCCCAGTCCATGAGCTCGGCGGCGCCGGGGCCGCCGTACCACGACCGCCCTTCGGCCACGTCCGCCTCGAGCTCGAGCAGGTAGCGCTTCAGCGGCTCCTCGAGCCCCGCGAGTGCCGTCTCCACGCGGTCGGCGGCGCGGCGGATCGCTGCCTGGCGCTCGCCCGGAGAGGACGGCTTCGCCTCCCCACGCGCCCAGCGCTCGAGCAGCCGGCAGAACGCGAGCGCCGAGATCTCGCAGGCGCGCAGCTGTCCGACGAGCCTGCGGGCGGTCTCGGGCTCCGCGGCGAACTCTTCGAGCACGTCGGCCCACGTCGGTGAGTACGCGGTGCTCACGCCCCGCTCCGGCACCGGCAAAGCCGGTGCCTCCGCTCCTGGGCGGGCTCCGTCGAGCCTACGCCCGTCATACCTCCACCAGCACGGGCAGGATCATCGGCCGCCGACGCGTGCGGTCGTAGACGATGCCGCCGAGCGCGTCGTGGAGGTGTTCCTGGAGCAGCTTGATCTCGGTGATGTCGTCGACGAGCAGCTCGTTCAGCACGCGCTCC
>JBGPLW010000160.1:0-6331 GCA_041486645.1 Gaiellaceae bacterium
CCGAGGGCGAGACGATCACCGAGGGCCTCGACGGGCTGCGCGGCCGGCTCGAGGAGTACCGCGGCCTCGGCGCGCGCTTCGCGAAGTGGCGCGCGACGTACTCGATCACCGACAGCCTCCCGAGCGACTACTGCATCTGGACGAACGCGCACGCGCTCGCACGCTACGCCGCGCTCTGCGAGGAGGCCGGGATCGTCCCGATCGTCGAGCCGGAAGTGCTGATGGACGGCACACACACGATCGAGCGCGCCTACCACGTCACGTGCCACGTGCTCGACGCGCTCTACACGGAGCTCTTCGACCAGCGCGTCGACATCTTCGGGACGCTGCTGAAGCCGAACATGGTGCTCTCGGGCTACGACGGCTCGAACCGCGCCGGCGTCGACGAGGTCGCCGACTGGACGCTCAAGTGCTTCTACAAGCACGTGCCGGCGGCGGTGCCCGGGATCGTGTTCCTTTCGGGCGGTCAGTCCGACGAGGACGCGACCGCGCACCTGAACGCGATGAACGCGAAGGGGCCGCATCCGTGGCAGCTCTCGTTCTCGTACGGCCGCGCGCTCCAGGCGCCGGCGCTCAAGGCGTGGGCCGGCAAGCCGGAGAACATCGATGCCGGGCAGCGCGCGTACTACCACCGCGCGAAGATGAACAGCGCCGCGCGGACGGGGACGTACGCGCCCGAGATGGAGAAGGAGGCGGTTCCCGCCTAGGAAAGCGGTGTCAGGCACGGCCTGCGGCCGAGCCAGACACCGCTTCTCAGCGGTACTCGAAGCCCGTCAGCGCGGAAAGCTTCTCGAGCGACTGCTGCGCGCTGACGCGCCGCACCGTGCCCGAGCGGGAGCGCATCACGATCGAGTCGGTGACTGCCCCGCCCGGCGTGTACTGCACGCCCGCGAGCAGCGGCCCGTTCGTGACGCCGGTTGCCGCGACGAAGACGTCCTCGCCCGAGACGAGATCGTTGGAGTGCAGGACGCGCGCAGGATCGAGCCCGGCCTCGAGCAGCTGTTTGCGCTCCTCGTCGTTCCGCGGCCACAGGCGCCCCTGGATGCCGCCACCGACGCACTTCAGTGCCGCGGCCGAGATGACGCCCTCCGGCGTGCCGCCGATCCCGTAGAGCATGTCGACGCCGGTGCCGGCCTGCGCCGCGGCGATCGCGGGCGCGACGTCGCCGTCCCGGATCAGCTTCACCCGCGCGCCGGCTTCGCGGAGCTCTCCGATCAGCTGTTCGTGCCGGTCGCGCTCGAGCACGACGACGTCGACCTCGCGCGCGGTCTTGTCGAGCGCGGCCGCAACCGCGGCGACGTTCTCCGCCGGGCTCTTCGTGATGTCGATCGCCCCGACGGCGCGCGGGCCGACCGCGATCTTCTCCATGTAGAACGCCGCGCCGGGAAAGAGCATCGTGCCGCGCTCGGCGACCGCGATCACGCTGATGGCGCCGGGCTGGCCGAGCGCCGTCAGCCGCGTGCCCTCGAGCGGATCGACGGCGACGTCGACCTCGGGGCCGTCGCCGTTGCCGACCTCCTCGCCGTTGAAGAGCATCGGCGCTTCGTCCTTCTCCCCCTCGCCGATCACGACGACGCCGCGCATGCTGACGCTGTCGAGGACGAACCGCATCGCGTCGACTGCTGCCTTGTCGGCGCTCTCCTTCTCGCCGCGGCCGATCCAGCGCGCGGCTGCCATCGCGCCCGCCTCCGTCACGCGGACGAGCTCCATCGCGATGTTGCGATCAGGGGCCTGACGTCCGCTCACGGCCCGCGATCCTACATCCGTTCCGGTGCCTCGACCCCGACGAGGTCGAGGCAGCGGGCGATCACGAGCTGCGTCGCGCGGCAGAGCGCGAGGCGAAACGCCTGCTCCTCGCTTTCGAGCACGCGATGCTCGTGGTAGAAGCGGTGGAAGTCGTCGGCGACACGGATCGCATACGTCGGGATCGCCTGCGGCCCGCGTTTATCCGCGGCGTCCGCGGCAATCGCGGGCAGGTCGAGCAGGCGTTTCACGAGCTCGCGCTCCTCCGGGGCGAGCGGCCCAACCAGCGTGGGCGACATTTTGGCGCCGTCGGCGTTCCGGAGGATCCCCGCGATGCGCGCGTGCGCGTATTGCACGTAGTAGACCGGGTTCTTCTGCGAGCGCTCCGCCGCGAGGTCGACGTCGATCTCGATCGTCTGGTCGGGTCCGCGGTTCACGAGATACCAGCGCGCGGCGTCGAGGCCGATCTCCTCGATGAACTCCTCGAGGAAGACGACGTCGCCGCGGCGCTTCGACATCTTCGTCTGCTCGCCGCCCTGCAAGAGATGCACGAGCTGGTAGATGAGCACCTCGACCCGCTCCGGGTCGTAGCCGAGCATCGCCGCTGCCGCCTTCAGGCGCCCGATGTACCCGTGGTGGTCGGCGCCGAGCACGTAGATCGCCGTGTCGAAGCCGCGCTCGAGCTTGTCCTGGACGTACGCGATGTCGGCGGCGAAGTAGAGAAACGAGCCGTCGGACGAGCGGACGAGCGGGCGGTCCTTGTCGTCGCCGAACGCCGTCGTGCGCGCCCAGAGCGTGCCGTCGGCCTCGTACGTGTCGATCTTCGGGAGCAACTCCGCGACGCGCTGCTCCATCTCGCTCTGGTTCACCCACGAGTCGAAGTGGATGCGGAAGCGCTCGAGCGTGTCCTCGATCTGCTTGCGCATCGCGGCAACCGGATCGCCCGGCACGCGTGCGATGTCGGCGATGTACTCACCCTGGTAGCCGTCGGCGGGCGGCTCCTCCCCGCGCCGCACCGCTTCCACCGATGCGCGGAAGCTGTCCATCTGCGCGCCCGAGTCGTTGTAGTAGTACTCGCGCTCGACCTCGTGGCCCGCGAACGCGAGGAGCCGCGCGACGGAGTCTCCGAACGCGCCGTTCCGCGCCGACGCAACCGTGATCGGGCCCGTCGGGTTCGCCGAGACCATCTCGACGAGGATGCGCTGCTGCGGCAGCGCCTGCCCGCCGCCGAATGCCGGTCCCGCATCGAGAATCGCGCGCAGCGCGTCGCCGAGCCAGGCGTCCGAGAGGAAGAGGTTGACGAAGCCGGGGCCCGCGATCTCGGCGCGTTCGACCTCGGGCAGCGTGAACGCAGCCTCGGCGAGCTCCGCCGCGAGCTCGCGCGGCGCCTGCCGGCGAGCGCCGGCGAGCTTCATCGCCGCGTTCGTCGCGTAGTCGCCGTGCTCGGGGTCGCTCGGCCGCTCGAGAATGACGCCGGCGCCGATGCGCTCGGCGAGCGCCGTGACGGGATCAGGCGCCAACGGCCTCGCCGCGCGCGAAGAGATCCTCGAGGCGTTGTAGCTCGTCGGTCGTGCCGACGCCGACGATCACGTCGCCGGGCTCGATCACGGCGTCTGGCTCCGGCGTCGTGTCGAACGTGCCGTCGCGTTTCCGCAACGCGACGATGATCGCGCCGGTCTCGTGGCGGACGCGGATCTCGCGAATCGTCTTGCCCGCGTTCGCGCACGACTCGTCCATCTCGATCTCCGCCATGTGCAAGTCGGGGCCGGTCGCGGTCGTCACGGCGTCGAGGAACGACATCACCTGCGGTTTCAGGACAAGGTTCGCCATCGTGCGCCCCGCCGCGGTGTACGGCATGACGACGCGGTCGGCGCCCGCGAGCAAGAGCTTCCGCTCGGCGCCGGCGTCGGAGGCGCGCGCGACGATCTGGATTTCGGGCCGCACGTGACGCGCCGAGAGCGAGATGTAGAGGTTGTCCGCGTCGTCGTCGGACGCGACGACGAGACCCGCGGCCCGCTCGATCCCGGCACGGCGCAGGTCGGCGTCCTCCGCCGCGTTGCCCTCGATCAGGAGGTCGCCGTGCTCCTTCGCAGCGGCGGTCGCATCCTCTCGAAAGTCGAGGACGACATAGCGAACTCCGGCCGCCCGAAACTCCTCGGCGACCTGGCGGCCGACCCGGCCGTAGCCGCAGATGATGAAGTGATTGTCCAGGCGCTCGATCGTCCGTCCTTTCCGTCGTTCCGCGAGGACGCCGGTGAAGACGCCGCCGGCGATCGCCTCGACGATAACGGCACCCGCGTAGGCGATGATCGTCAAGCCCGCAAGCACGAGCACGATCGAGACGCTGCGGGCGCCGTTGTTGGCCGGAACGGTGTCGAGGCCTGCCAGGGTCGCGGTGACGACGGCGCGATAGAAGGCCTGCATCCACGACTCGGGCAGCGTCTCGTGAAAGCCGATGGTGCCGCCGGCGAGCGCGAGGAAGATGGCCCCCGCGAGGCGGAAAACCTGGTGGAGGCGGAGGTTCGGCTGCACGGCTCTAGTATTCCGGCGTGGACGACGAACTGGTGCCGCAGGAGCCCGAAGACGGAGAGCGCCGACTCAACATCCATCTCGACCCGGCCGACATCGCAGGCTCGTACGCGAACTTCGCGAACATCAGCTTCTCGCGCTACGAGTTCACGCTGACGTTCGCGCGGATCGAGCACGAGGTCGAGACGGGAGACGTGCCGGGCGCCGTCGTCGGTCGGATCAACGCGTCGCCGCGGTTCGTCGAGGAATTGATCGCGGCGCTCCAGGACTCCTGGTCGAAGTACCAGACGACCGAGGGCATTCGCAACCTCCCGGAAACGCCGGGCCCCTGAGCCTCGCCCCGTCGTACGCCGTCCTGTGCGCAGTGCAGGCGGCGATCGTCCTCGTGCCGCGAAAGGCAACGAAGCGCGGACGCTTCGGTTGGCTCGGGGTCGCGCTTCCGGCCGTCGCACTCGCGGTTGGCGTCGTCGTGCTGCGCGTCCTCGCAGGCGGGCCGCACGCGCTCGCGCTCCTCGCCGCGATCGCGACACCGGCTCTCGCGGCGGCGAGCCCGCGGCGTGCACCGCTCGCCGTCGCGCTCTGGCTCGTCGCCTGGCTCGCTCACGGGCTGCTCGCGCAGGGCTGCGCCGTGGCCCTGATCGCGCTCGCGGCGGTGACGATCGCCGAGCTCGCCGCCCTCGCCGCACCGGCCTGGTCGCTTGCCGCGGGCCTCGTCGTGCTCGCCGTCGTCGACGTCGTGCTCGTCTGGGGGACGCCTCAGGTCGGACCGGCGTCGCAGGCGCTCCACCATGCGGGCATCCCGTCGGCGGCCGGCCACCCGATCCCGCGCCTCCAGGATGCAACGTTCGGCGGGGCGACGATGGGCTGGCTCGATCTCGTCGCGCCCGCGCTCCTCGGCGTCGCCGTTCGCCGCCGCTTGCACGCCGCCGTCGCCACGGGCCTCGCCGCCGGCGCATGGGGGCTGCTTCTGCTCACGACTTCGACGCTGCCGGCGACGGTGCCGACCCTCGCGGGCCTGCTCGTCGGCAGGCTGTAGCCGTGCGCGTCGCCGTCGTCTCCGACATTCACGCGAATCTCCACGCCCTCGAGAGCGTGCTCGCGGCAATCGACGCGGACACGGTCGAGGAGCTCTGGTGCCTCGGCGACATCGTCGGCTACGGGCCGAGGCCCGACGAATGCTGCGAGCTCGTCCGCGCGCGTGCAACGGCGTGCCTTTGCGGGAACCACGATCTTGCGGTGAGGGGAACGCTCGATCTGTTCGAGTTCAGCGGCGACGCCGGCGTTGCGGCGTCATGGACGCGCGGTGTCCTCAGCGAACGGTCGCTCGAGTGGCTGAACGGGCTCGAGCCGTACGGCTCGGCGCACGGCGTCGCGCTCTTTCACGGCAGCGCGCGCGATCCGGTGTGGGAGTACGTCATCACGAGCGAAGCCGCGCTCGCGACGCTGCTCCTGACGGAGGAGCAGCTCGTGCTCGTGGGTCACAGCCATGCCGCGCTGCACGTCGCGCTGCGCGGAACGGAGCTCGAGGGCGCCGCCTCGCCCGACGGGACGGTGCTCGGCCTCGGCGAGGCGCGCTGGGTGTTGAATCCGGGCTCGGTCGGGCAGCCGCGCGACGGCGACCCGCACGCCGCGTATCTCGTGCTCGACCTTGCGGCGGGGACAGCGTCGTTTCGGCGCGTGCCGTACGACGTCGAAAGGACGCAGGCCGAGATGCGGGCGGCGGGCCTGCCCGAGCCGCTCGCCGCCCGGCTCGAGCTCGGCGAGTAGGACGCGTTAGACGAGCTCGGCGGAGACCGGCGCCGGCACAGCCGACTCGTCGCCGTAGAGCTGGATGCCCTCGCGGGCGAGTGCGAGCTGCACGTCTTCGCGCGCCTTGTAGATCCGCCACTTGACGGTGGCGAGCGTCACCTCGAGCGAGTCGGCGATTTCCGTGTACGAGAGGCCGACGATGTCGCGCAGCAGGAGCGCCATTTTGAGGTCGACGTTGAGGTTCGCGACGGCGCGCCACACGGCGTCGATCGCCTCGAGCCGCTCGAACGGCTGGTCGAGCACCTCGAGC
>JBGPLW010000161.1:0-6327 GCA_041486645.1 Gaiellaceae bacterium
CTGAGCGATGTCTGCGCGCATCTGCACGCGCAGCTTCGCGTCGAGATTCGAGAGCGGCTCGTCCATCAGGAAGACCTGCGGCTTGCGCACGATGGCGCGGCCCATTGCGACGCGCTGCCGCTGCCCGCCCGAAAGCTGCTTCGGCTTCCGGTCGAGGTACGGCGTCAGGTCGAGCATCTTCGCCGCCCAGCTCACGCGCTCGTGCACCTCTTCCTTCGACTCCTTGCGCAGGCGTAGGCCGAACGCGATGTTCTCGTAGACCGAGAGGTGCGGGTAGAGCGCGTAGTTCTGGAAGACCATCGCAATGTCGCGTTCCTTCGGCGTCAGCTTGTTGACGATGCGCTCGCCGATGAACAGCTCGCCGCCGGAGATCTCCTCGAGCCCCGCGACCATCCGCAGCGCCGTCGTCTTGCCACAGCCCGACGGGCCGACGAGCACAAGGAACTCGCCGTCGTTGATGTCGAGAGACAGGTCGGTGACGGCGTGGAATCCGTTGTCGTAGAACTTGTTGACCTCGTTGAACGCGACGTCAGCCATTGATCCTCCAGATGTGAAAGGCGGGGCCGTCGGCGGGCAGCACGCCGTCGCGCGCATCGCCGCCATACAGGGTTTCGAGATCTGCGAAGGGGGTTGGGATCGGATCGTGCGCCGTGCGGGCCGCGAGGCAGAGCAGCCGCTCGCTGCGCGTCTCGCGAAGGTACGCAATCGCTTCGTCCGAGACGTGCAGGTAGCGGATGCCGCCGCGCGCGAGCGCGTCACTCGAGCGGCGCAGCTTCGCGAGCTGCGTGGTCGCGCCGAGCAGCGTCAGGTCCCACGACTCGCGCCTGTCCCACGGGATCGTGCGGCGCGCGTCCTCGCCCCACGCGCCTTCGAGCCCGAGCTCGTCACCGGCGAAGAGCATCGGCACGCCCGGCGTCGTGAACTGGAGGCCGAGCCCGACAAGGTGCCGATCGCGCGAACCGGTCACCCAGGCGAACCGCCCGCTGTCGTGGCTGTCGAGCAGCGTCCACGAGTTCAGCACCGCGTCCCACGGCACGCCGGCGCGGAACGCCTTCATCACGGAGACCGCTTCGGCGCCGCCGTAGCGCGGGGCGGGGGCCCGCGAGAAGACGTCCTCGGTGACGTGGTCGCCGCGCAGCCACCACCAGACCGGCCGGAGGAACCCCGCATAGTTCATCGCGCCGTGCCAGCCGGTGCCGTCGAGGTCGGGCCGGAAGTCGTGACCGTGCTCGGCGACGAGCAGCGAACCCGCGACGATTTCTCTCGTCCACGCGGCGACGTCGTGGTTCACGTCGAGGTCGCGGTAGCGCCCGACCATGTTCGCGACGTCGATGCGCCAGCCGTCGAGGCCGGCATCGAGCCAGTGCCGGAGGATCGCTCGCATGCGCGTGTGGAGATCGTCGGAGCGCCAGTTGAGCGTCGGGAGGGTGCGGACACCGACCCAGGCGGCGTAGCCGTGCGGTAGCTGCTTGTCGAAGTAGAAGAGGTCGCGCTCCGGCGACCGCTCGTCCGCGGCCGCGCGCTCGAACCAGTCGTGCGTGACGCCGCAGTGGTTCATCGTCAGGTCGCCGACCAGCTTCAGCCCGCGCTCGTGCGCGGCGCGCACGAGCGAGTCGAACGCCTCGTCACCGCCGAGCAGCGGGTCGACGCGGTCGAAAGACGAGGCGTCGTAGCGGTGTGTGCTGCCGGCGGGGAAGAACGGCGTCATGTAGATGACGTTCGCGCCGAGCTCCTCGATGTGGTCGAGATGCTGCTCGACTCCCGGCAGGTCGCCGCCGAACCACTCGCTTGGCGTGTTCGGCCCTCGGCCTTCCGGCAGTGCGTCCCACCCGCGACGGACGGCCCACGGCGGCGCGGCGCGTTCGGCCCCGCTCGAGGCGAAGCGGTCGGGGAAGATCTCGTAGACGACGGAGCTCGTGTGCCACGCCGGCGCGCCGGGATCGAGTGCAAGCCGGAAGTCGTCGGCGCCGGCAACCTCGGTGCCCACGAGGCCGCGCCCGTTCAGCCACGCATAGCCGGTATCGCCGCCCGCGAGCAGCCACCGGTAGGAGACGGAGAGGTTCTCCATGGGGAGATCCGCGCGCCACCACGTCTCGTCGTCCGACTGCGCGTCGACGACCGCCGCCACCGTTCTCGGCTCGCCGTCATACGTGAAGCGGAGCAACACGTCGTCCGCGGCGCCGTTCGGCACGCGCACGCGCACGACGGCGGTACCGCCGAGCTCGTCGGGGCGCTCGGCGACGTAGAGCTCCGAGCCGTCGTGGTGCGGTTCCGCGAGTGCGGTGCCGCGGATCGCCTCCGTCGTGCTCACTCCCGCTCCAGCGCCGGCAAAGCCGGCGCCTCCGCTCTTTGACGTGCTCCGTCGAGCCTACGCACTATCCCTTCACCGCCCCTTGGGTGAGCCCGCCGATCAGCCACTTCTGCAGCGACATGAAGAGCGCGGCGGCGGGGATCGCAGCGAGCAGCGTGCCCGCCGCGAACGGGCCCCAGCGCTGGCCGTACTGCTGGTCGATGAAGCCGTTCATGCCGACGGCGAGCGTGAAGTGGTCGGTCGTCTGCATCATCGCGCTCGCGATCACGAACTCGTTGAACGTCGAGATGAACGAGATCAGGCCGACGACGACGAGCACCGGCGCCGCGAGCGGCATCACGACACCCCAGAAGATCTGCGCGGCCGTCGCGCCGTCGACGCGCGCCGACTCGTCGAGCTCCGATGGAATCGTGTCGAAGAAGCCCTTGAGGAGCCAGGCGTTCACCCCGAGCGCACCGCCGAGGTAGACGATGATCAAGCCCGTGTAGGTGTTGAGCCCCATGACCGGGAAGATCCCGCCGACGTTCAACACGATGAGGTAGAGCGCGACGACGAGCAGGATCTGCGGGAACATCTGGATCAGCAGCAGCGCCATCATCCCCATGCGCCGGCCCTTGAAGCGGAAGCGGCTGAATGCGTACGCCGCGAGCGAACCGAGGACCACCGTGCAGACCGCCGCGATCACGCCGATGAGAACGGTGTTGAGCAGCCAGTGCAGGAAGCGCGAGTCGACGTAGCCCGTGTGCGTGCGGTCCTTCACGTGGTTCTGGAGAATCGCGCTGAAGTTGTTGATCGTGAGGTGATTCGGCAGGAAGGTAGTGCCCGAGACCGAGTCCTCCTTGCTGAACGCCGCAGAGGCGACGAACCAGACCGGGAAGAGGGCGAACACGGCGGCAAAGACGCCGACGATGTGGCGCCACCAGGTCTCACTGAACGAGAGGCGCGGCTGCGGCGACCGCTTCTCGCGGGCGCGAACGCGGACGCGCTCGACTGCTGCTGTCAGTGCGCTCAATTGATGTTCTCCAATGCTTTCGTGCGTGAGAACGACACGGCGGAGATCGTCGCGACGATGACGAAGATGATGATCGAGACCGCGCTTGCGAGGCCGTAGTCCTGCCCCTTACCCGTCGCGATCGCGAGCTTGTACGTGTAGCTGATGAGGATGTCCGTTGCACCGGCGATCGGCTGATTCGTCTGCGTCGGCCCACCCTGCGTCAGCAGGTAGATGTTGTTGAAATTGTTGAAGTTGAAGGCAAACGACGCGATCAAGAGCGGCGAGGTGGCGACGAGGACGAGCGGTAGCGTCACGCGCCGGAAGATCTGCGTCGGCCCGCCGCCGTCGACCTCGGCCGCCTCGTTCAGCTCCTCGGGGATCGACTGCAGCGCACCCATCGAGACGAGGAAGAAGTACGGCACGCTCATCCAGAAGCTGACAAGGATGACCGCCACCTTTGCCCAGTTGGCGTCGAAGAGCCACGGGATGTTGATGTGGAAGAGGCGGTTGACGACGCCGAAGTCGTCGTTCAGGAGCCCTTGCCAGACGAGGAGCGAGAGGAAGCTCGGCACCGCCCAGGGGATGAGGATCAGCGAGCGGTACGTGCGCTGGAACCGCAGCCCTTTCTTGTTCAGGACGATCGCGAGCAGCAGCCCCGCGAAGAACGAAAGGAAGACGGTGGAGGCCGCGAAAGTGACCGTCCAGATGAAGATCCGGAAGAACGGGCCGCGCAGCGACTTGCTCGCGAGGATCTTGCCGAAGTTGTGGAAGCCGATCGATGTCTTCCAGCCGGGCTCCAGCTCCAGCGCGCCGTGGACGAACGAGCCGGTGCCGTTGTCGTGGAACACGGCGCCGTCGCTGATGCGCGTGAAGGTGTTTGCCTTCGGGTCGTAGCGCAATGTCGGCTCGAGCTCGGCCGCGGTCGAGATCGTCTGCGGCGTGATCGAGCTCTGACCGGTCGTCGGCACGTGGAAGTTGCGGAGCGTCTGGTCGAGCGCGAACAGCTCGGTCCCCTTGATGATCGTGTAGCCCTTCGCGGCGGTGATGCCGAGCGCGGATGCCGTGACGTCGCTCTGGGGCAGCGGTGTCAGCCCCTTCTGGGTCCCGACGAAGGTCTTGCCGCCCACCTGGTCCTTGAGGATGAGCACGAGGTGACCGCCCGAGTCGTGTGCGGGCGCCATGAAGTACTGCTTGCCGTTCGGAGGCGGCTGGAGCGACGTGAGCTCGATCTGCTTGATCGCGCTCGACTTCGAGGTGATGTGACCGGTCGAGTAGTTCGTGAACGCCACGTCGACCGTGTAGATGATCGGGACGATCTGGAAGCAGACGAGGAAGAGCACCCCGGGAACGAGAAACTTCGCCGGCAGCGCGTGCTTGCGAAAGTAGAGGGCGTCGATGGCGGCGGTCGCCGCAATGAGAACCGCGAGCCCGATCCACTGGCGGCGGTCGAGGAGCACGTACGCCGCCCAGGCCGCGAGCGCATTCGAGATCGAGAGCAGCGTCAGTTTGACCGCGACGCCGACCGTTCCGGAGAACGCCGTGATCAGGCGCGGGACGAGCGCGCCACGCGGCGGTGCGACGGGGAGTCCGGCATCGGAAGCTGTGTCAGCGCTCACGGGGTCTCGCAGAACCTACGGGATAGTGCGGGCGTCCCGAAGGACGCCCGCACCGTGTCGGACTGGCTGGTTAGCCGATCTTGTCGGCGATGGAGCGCGCTGCCGCCTTGAACGAGGCCGCGGCCTTCGCCGCACCCGCGCCCTTGGTCGACCGCACCCACGCCTGGCCGAGGTCGGTCCAGACGCTGCCCATCTGCGGGATGTTCGGCATCGGGACGCCGCCCTTGCCGGCCTTGCCGAACTGCGCAAGCACCGGGTCGGAGAACGACGCGCCGGCCTTCGAGTTCGCCGGCCAACGACCGCTCGCGTTCGCGAGCGCGGCCTGCGAGGACGGAGTCGAGATGTAGTTCGCGACGAAGTCCTGCGCGAGCGACTCGACGCCGTGCGTGGCCGCGTACTTCGTGACCATGAAGCCCTGCACGCCGAGGAACGGCACCGACGGGTACGCGATCTTCGGCATCTGGATGATCTTGAACTTCAGGCCGCTCGTCTTGAGCGTGTCGGAGTTCCACGGGCCCGTGATCCAGAACGCCGCCTGCTTTTTCAGGAACGCGTTCTGCGCGGTCGAGCTGTCGACCTTCGAGTTGATCAGGCCTTCCTTGTTCCACTTGTCCACGAGCTTGGCGTTCTGCAGGAAGGCTTTGCTCGCCACGCCGATGTCCGACGGGTCGAGGTTGCCGGCCTTGTTGACGCCGAAGACGTAGCCGCCGAGGCCCGAGAAGAACGGGTACATGTGGTATGCGTCACCGTTCGTGCCCTGCTGGACGGCGATCGCGAGGTTGCCCGAGCTCTTCTTCTTGAAGGCGAGCGCCTCCTGCTCGAGCATGGCGAACGTCGTCGGCACCTTGACGAGCGCCGTGTTCACGACGAGACCGATGTTCTCGATCTGCGTCGGCACGCCGTACAGCTTCTTGACGGCTGTGCCGTACGAGAAGGCGTTGAGCGTGTACGCCGGGAACTGGCCTCTCGTCGCGGCGCTGAGGACGATCGGCTGCACGAGGCCGTTGGCCGCGAGCTGACCGGTCCAGTCGTGGGCGCCCATGATGACGTCCGGCGCGTCGGCCGCGGCAACGGTGCCGAGGTCGTCGCGGATCTTGCCGAAGTCGTGGACGACGACGTTCACATTGGCGCCGCGGGCGGTGGCCCAGGCGTTCGCAATCTGCGTGACTGCCGTCTTGCGGTCGAGGTCGGCCCAGATCGTGATCGTGGGCCCGGCCGCGACGGCGGACTTAACGCTGCCGGCGACAGCCGCGAGAATCGCGACTGCGACGAGAGCGAGAAGCGCGGGGGTGCGCTTCATCTTCATTCCTTGACCCTCCTGTGCTCCGAAATTCCCCCCGCGTCGAGGCGAAGGGCCACTGCTGAAAACGCATAAAACGCGCATGTAACAGCGAGCGGGAACCTAC
>JBGPLW010000162.1:0-6314 GCA_041486645.1 Gaiellaceae bacterium
CTCGTCATGGCGACGCAGAACCCGATCGAGTACGAGGGCACCTACCCGCTGCCCGAGGCGCAGCTCGACCGCTTCCTCGTGCGCATCGGCATCGGCTACCCGAGCCGCGACCACGAGATCGAGATGCTCTCGCGGCGGCTCGATCGAGGCGAGGACGAGGTCGAGCTCGAACCCGTCGTCGACGCCGCGACGCTCCTCGCGATGCAGCGCGCGCTCGAGCAGGTGCACGTCTCCGCCGCGATCGAGGGCTACATCGTCGATCTCGTCACGGCGACGCGCACGTCGAAGCGGCTCGCGGTCGGCGCGAGCCCGCGCGGCAGCCTCGCCCTGTTGAAGCTCTCGCGTGCGAAGGCGGCGCTCGACGGACGCGACTTCGTCGTGCCGGAGGACGTGAAGGCGATCGCCATCCCCGCGCTGGCGCACCGGCTCACGCTGCGACCGGAGCTGTGGGTGCAGCGCGTCCGCGGCGAGGACGTCGTCGCTGAGGCGCTCGAGACCGTGCCGACGCCGCCCGCCGAGGACTCCCTCCGCGCCGCGGGATGACGCGCTTCGACTCGCCGCGGCTCGTCCAGTACGGCGGGCTCGCTGCGGTCGGGCTGCTCGCGGGGCTCGTGCTCGGCCGGGTCGAGCTCGTCGCGCTCGCGGCGCCGTTCGCGCTCGCGTGTGTCGCCGGTGCCGCGTTTGCACGCGATCCCGAGATCACCGCACAGCTCGAGCTCGGACGCGAGCGCGCGCTCGAGGGCGAAGACGTGCCCGTGACGATCACGTTGTTGTCGCCGGTCGGGGCCGGGCGCGTCGACGTGTATCTCCCGCTGCAGGGTGAGCTGCGCGCGCCCGGCGGGAACCCGCGTGCGGTGAGGCTGACGCCCGATGAGGTGTATCCACTCGAGCTCACGCTGCACTGCGAGCGCTGGGGGGCGTTCCGGCTCGGCCCGGCGCTCGTGCGCGCGCGTGACCGACTTGCCTTCCATTCGTGGGAGGCGGCCGTCGGCGCCGGGCAGCCGCTGCGCGTGTACCCGAACGCCGAGACGCTGCACACGATCCTTGCGCCGCTCGAGACGCAGGTGTTCGTCGGCAACCAGGTCTCGCGGGCGCGCGGCGACGGCATCGAGTTCGCAGACCTGCGCGAGTGGGCGCCCGGCGACCGCGTCAAGAGCATCAACTGGCGCGCGAGCGCACGCCGCGGCGTGCTCTGGGTGAACCAGCAGCACCCGGAGCGCAACACCGATGTTGTGCTCTTCCTCGACACGTTCACCGATGTGAAGACCAGCGAGCGCGGAAGTCTCGACGCGACGGTGCGCGCTGCGACGTCGCTCGCACACCTCTACCTGCAGCGGAAGGATCGCGTCGGCGTCGTGAGCTTCGGCGGGTTCCTCTCGTGGCTGCTGCCGGCGTCCGGGACGCAGCAGCTCTACCGGATCGTCGACTCGCTGCTCCAGATGGAAATCGTGCTGAGCTTCGCGACGAAGGGGATCGACGTGCTGCCGCCGCGCACACTGCCCGCGAAGGCGCTCGTGCTCGCGATCACGCCGCTCCTCGATGCGCGCTCGGCTGCAGCGCTGCTCGACCTTCGCGCGCGCGGCTTCGATCTCGTCGTGATCGAGGTCTCCCCCGTGCCGTTCGTCAAGCCGGGAGGGGACGAGCTCTCGCAACTCGCGTACCGGCTGTGGCGGCTCTCCCGTGAGTCCCTGCGCCTGCGCTATGAGCAGGCCGGCGTGCCGGTCGTCGAGTGGCAGGACGGCGAGCCGCTCGAGGTCGTGCTGGAGGAGGTGACGGCATACAGGCGCTACGCAAGGCCCGTACGCGTGTGACGCTTGCGCTGCTGTCGGGGCTCGCCTACGCGGGCGTCGTCGCGTACGCCGCGTCGCGGGAGCCGACGCTCGCGCCCGTCATCGCGACGCTCGGCGCGTTCGGGGCGGTGCTGCTCGTGTTCGTGCTCGTGCGCGGGCACGACGACCTGCTCGGCTGGGCGCTCGCGCTCGGCGGCATCGCGTACACGGTCGCGCTCGTCGTGCACGGAACGCACGTCGACGAAGCCGCGCCGCTCATCGGGGGCGGACTGCTTCTCTGCGGGGAGCTCGCGACCTGGTCGCTCGACGAGCGCTGGTCGATCGCCGGAGCGCGCGGCCTGCTCGCGGCACGCGCAGGCGCCGTTGCCGTCCTCGCGCTCGCCGGTCTCGCCGCTGCCGCGCTCGTCGTCTCGCTCGCCGCCGTGCCCGCCGGCAACGGCCTCGTCTGGACGCTCTTCGGCTCCGCGGCAGCCGTGCTCGTCGTCGCCGTCGCCGCTCTGCTCTCGCGACGCTGAGGACGACCCCGCTACACTCACCCCTCGTTCCTGGCGCATTCGTCTAGTGGCCTAGGACACCGCCCTCTCACGGCGGCGGCACGGGTTCGAATCCCGTATGCGCCTCTTCACCGAAGCCCCTGCTCAGCGGGGGCTTTTTGCTAGCCGCGGATCCGTGGCAACCCCGATGCCGCCTGCGGCGAGGTGAGGGATCCGGTCTTCCGACTGGAGGTCTTGTTTTCGTGTCCACGGGCGCGCAGCCGCTGCCGCATCGGGTTCATCTGCCGCACCGGCGGGTGCTCGTGTTGCTCGCCGGGCTGGCGGTAGCTGCAGGGATCGCGGTTGCGGTCGATCGCCTCGCGTTCTCGGGCGGGACGCAAGCATCGCGCTCGTACCCGCAGCGGATCCTCGACGGACTGGTGGCGGGGCCGTCCAAGCTCGCCCCAGGCGCCGCGGCCTTCGTCTCCGGGCCGGACGGGAGCTGGCTGGGCGCGGCCGGAGTCGCCGACACGAGCACGGGCGCGCAGATGCCGGCGGACGCGCGGGTGCGGCTGGAGAGCGTCAGCAAGATCTACACGGCGACGCTGATCCTGCAGCTCGCCCAGGAAGGAAAGCTTCGCGTCGGCGATACGGTCGCCAGGTGGCTGCCGGGGCTGCTCCCCTACGGCAACCGGATCACGATTCGTGAGCTGCTGACGATGCAGAGCGGACTGGTCGACAACAACGACCTCCGCAACGCGTCGCCGAGCGCGCAGCGCGTCAACCTCGCCCGCGTCAAGGACGCCGGGCTGCGGGCGCAGCTCGTCGCGATTGCCGCCCGCGTCAACAAGGACCCGGCCGCGGAGTTCTCGCCAATCTGGTGGGTCAGGTTCGCTGCGTGGCAGCCGCTGCTGTTCACGCCGGGCTGGGGGGGTCCACTACTCGAACATCGGCTACGACATCCTCGGCCTGATCGCGGCCCGCGCAGGCGGAAAGTCACTCGCGGCTCTCTACGGCGAGCAGATCTTCCAGCCGCTCGGCCTCCACGCAACCGCCTACGACCCGCAGGGGCCGATCAGCGGACCGCATGCCAACGGCTACGGCATCGCGCCCAACGGCAAGCAAACCGACACCACCGACTGGCACTCCGGCATCGGCGCCGAGGGCGGTATCGTCTCCAACGCCAAGGACACCGCGACCTTCCTCACCGCCCTGATGCACGGCAAGCTGCTCAACCGGCAGCAGCTCACGGCGATGGAAGGTGACAACCTCTGGCTCGGCGGCGCGCGCAGCGGCTGCGCCGGACGAGCCTACGGCTGGAGCGGCGGTGGTGACGGCTACAAGACGGAGGTCTGGGTCAACGGCGACGGCAGCCGCGTCGCCGTCCTCCTCCTCAACGCCCGCCACTGGAACACAGCCCAGCCCGCAGCCGACCAGGCTGCCCACAACGCCCTTGCCGGCCTCTACTGCGGCGCCTGAATCTCCCGAGTAAACGGGACCCGACCGAAGATCGGCTCAGGCGCAAGGAAACGCCCGAAGGCCTGCGTCAAGCCTTCGGGCGTTCTCCCCGGGTTGGAAGGCTCCCGACATTTGGGATGCGCAAGGAGCCGACGGGTTGAACTTCCTCCCGGCGCGGACTGCGGACATCCGTACAAACCCGCAGATCGAACACCCCGCACCCTCCCGCTGATCCTTGCGCGAGGCCCCATCCCGCCCGAAGATGCAACCTCCCGTGAAGCGAGCTCTGACCTCTCTGACCGCCGCGGCCGCAATCGTCGCAGTCGCGGCTGCGTTCACATCCGCGGGCAGTGCACGCAACGCGGCCGCGTGCCGCACGCTCGCGGTGACGAAGGCGCACGTCGGCTACAAGCACTACGCCACCATTCAGGCCGCGGTCGACGCCGCCCGGGCGTGCGACTGGATCCTCGTCGCGCCGGGAACCTATCCGGGGCCGGTCACGATCACGACGCCTCGACTCCATCTGCGAGGGCTCGACCGCAACCGTGTGATCGTGGACGGGGGGCACCGAAGCGGTGTCAACGGAATCGAGGTCGTCAAGGCGGACGGCGTCTGGATCGAGAACCTGACGGTCCGGAACTTCGACAAGAAGGGTGAAGAAGACGGAAACGAGATCTGGTGGAACGGCGGCGACGAGTCGGGCCAGATCGGGCTCCACGGCTGGTACGGCAACTACCTGACGGCATACGACACCGGCCTGCAGGGCAGCTATGGGCTGTTCGCCTCGAACTCCGTCGGTGGCGAGTGGAACCGCGTCTATGCGTCGGGCTTCAGCGACTCCGGTCTCTACGTCGGCGCGTGTCCCGATTGCAACGCGACCGTCTCACATGCCCTCGTCGAGCGGAACCAGCTCGGCTTCTCGGGGACGAACGCCGGCGGCCACCTGATCGTCCAGGACTCGGTCTTCCGCAACAACGCGATCGGCGTTGGCCCGAACTCGCTTCCGAACGACGCACCGCCGCCTCAGCTCGGAACGTGCGACTCGGCGCTGAACACGAGCCCGACACCGCTCCTGACGACAACGCAGCTGCAGCGCTGCACGATCTTCCGCCGCAACACGATCGTGAACAACAACAACCTGACGGTCCCGGCGAACCCGTTCACGATCACCGAAGGCTGGGGTGTCGGTCTGTTCGCGTTCGGCACGTACGGCGACCTCTTCCTCGGCAACACGATCTCCGGGAACCACAACTTCGGCATCCTGGCCGTCGAGAATCCGGTCCCCTTCCCGCCCACCGCGGACACCATCTACTTCCAGCTCCAAGGCAACCGCTTCGACGCCAACCGCGTCAGCGGCGGGCGCGTCGCCGACATGGCGATGGCGGGCGGCTTGTTCGGCGCGAAGCAGTCGGTGAACAACTGCTTCACAGGCAACGTCTATAAGACCTCGCTTCCGGCCGATCTCACTCCCTGGGGTTGCGCGAACGCAACGACGCCGAACCCAGACCCGACCGCTGCCGGGCAGGTGCTGACCGCGGTCCTGAAGATGATGACGCAATCAGGGGCTCGCAAGCAGCGCGGGCAGCCGGCGCCCCCGCCGCAACCGACGATGCCGAATCCGTGTCGCGGGGCGCCGAAGAACCCGCTCTGTTAGTCGCCGACGCGCGGAATACCCTCCCCGAATGCGTCACCGCATGCGCACGAGCCGCTTCCTCACGCGCGAACGCGGCGCGCTGCTCGCGCTCCTGGCGATCGTCGGGCCAGGGCTCCTCGCCGGACTCTCTGACGACGACCCCGCCGGGATCACGACCTACTCGATCCTCGGTGCGGACTTCGGCTACAAGCTCCTGTGGGTTCTGCTCGTGTCCACGGGGGCGCTGATCCTCTTCCACGACCTGGCGATGCGGATGGGCGTCGCGACCGGGAAAGGGCTCGTTGCCGTGATCCGCGCCCGTTACGGCCGCTGGCCGGGCTGGCTCTCAGCGGTCTTCCTGATCGTCGCCAACCTCGGCACCACCGCCGCCGAGCTCGCCGGGATCGCCGCCGGCCTCCAGATCGCCGGTGTCCCTCTCGACGTCAGCGTCCCGATTGCTGCGGTAACGGTCAGCGTCCTGGTCCTCGCCGGCAGCTTCCATCGTGTCGAGCACGTGCTGCTCGCGCTGTCGGCCATCTTCGTCACCTACATCGCCTCCGGCCTGCTCTCGCACCCGAGTTGGGGGCGCGTCGGCAAGGGCCTCGTGATCCCGAACCTGCCCGCTGACCGTCACGCAGTCCTCGTCGCCACTGCGACCCTCGGAACGACGCTGGCGCCCTGGGGCCTCGCCTTCATTCAGTCCTACACCGCCGACAAGCAGCTGAAGCCCAAAGACTGGAATCTGTCGCGCATCGACATCGTCACCGGCGCAGTCCTGACCGGCGTCATCGGCTTGTTCGTCGTCATCTCCACGACCGAGACGCTCTACAAGAATCATCGTCACATCAAGGACGCCAAAGATGCGGCCGTCGCGCTCGCGCCTCTGGCCGGCCACCTCGCATCGACGCTCTTTGCCATCGGCCTTGTCGGAGCTGGGATGCTCGCCGCTGCAATCCTGCC
>JBGPLW010000163.1:0-6306 GCA_041486645.1 Gaiellaceae bacterium
CGCAGGCGTCGTCGAGCGGATCTAATTACGCTCGCCCCCGTGGGGGCGAAGGAGCTTCGGAACGCGCACATCGCGGTCGCGGTGGCGTTCGTCGCGTTCGGCGCGGTCGACGGGACGTGGGTCGCGCGCCTGCCGGCGATCAAGGACCGGCTCGGCCTCGACAGCGGCGAGCTCGGCCTCGTCATCCTCGCCGTCTCGCTCGTTGCGACGCTTCTGCTCTCGGGCGCCGGCTGGCTTGCGTCGCGCCGAGGCAGCCGCGGGCCGATCCTGCTCGGGCTGCTCGTCGTCGCGGCCGCGCTCACCGCAACGGCGTTCGCACCGTCGTTCGCGTCGCTTCTGCCGGCGGCGTGTCTGCTCGGCGCCGGGTGGAGCATCGTCGACGTCGCCGCGAACGCGCACGGCGTCGCGATCGAACATCGCCTTGGGCGTCCGGTGCTGTCGGCGCTGCACGGTGCGTGGAGCTTCGGCCTGCTCGTCGGCTCCGGGATCGCCGCTGGGGCCGCCGCCGCGGGTATCGGCGTCCGCGCCCAGTTCCCGGCGGTCGCGATCGGCGTCGTCGTGGCGGCGTTCCTGCTGACGCCGAGGCTGCTGCCGAGCGCCGAGGACGCGGCCGTCGAGACGGCGCACTTTGCGTGGCCGAGCGGCGCGCTCGCGCTGCCGGCGTTTCTCACCTTCTGTTCGATGTTCGTCGAGTCGGCGACGATGAACTGGAGCGCGGTCTTCCTCGCCGGCCCCGCGCACTCGAGCGCTGCGGTCGCGGCAGGCGGCGTCGTGGCGTACTCGATCGCCATGGTGGCCGCCCGCCTGGCCGGCGATCCGCTGTCCGTTCGTTGGGGGGTCGCCGGGCTCGCACGCCGCGGCGGCGCGCTGACCGTCGCGGGGATGGCGCTCGCACTCGCGACGCGGTCCGCCGTGCCGGGCCTCGTCGGCTTCGCGCTCGTCGGTGCGGGCTGTGCCGCGCTCGTGCCGGCGCTCTTCCGCGTCGCCGCCGCGGCGCCCGGTGTGTCGTCGAGTGCGGGTATCGCGGCGGTCGCGACGGCGGGGTATACCGGCGGCGTCGTGAACGGCCCCGCGATCGGCTTCCTCGCGCGCGGTGTCGGCCTCACCGCCGCGCTCTCGCTCATCGCCGTCGCGGGCGCGCTGATCGCGCTCCTGGGACCGCGGCTGCAACGGTAGGCTCGGTCGTCGTGGCCACGGAGATCAACAAGGTCGGCGTCGTCGGGCTCGGCGCCATGGGCGCGGGCATCGCGCAGCTGTGCGTCGAGGCCGGCGTCGAGACGATCGGCCGCGAGGTCTCGCTCGAGCTCGCCGAAGGAGCGCGCGACCGGATCGGGCACTTCCTCACGCGCAAGGTGGAGAAGGGGCAGCTCGACCAGGGCGCGCGCGACGCGGCCGTCGACCGGCTGTCCCTCACGACCGACCTTTCCGACTTCGCCGACTGCGACCTCGTGATCGAGGCGATCGTCGAGGACCTCGCACCGAAGCAGGAGCTCTTCGCCGACCTCGAGCGGATCTGTCGGCCGGACGCCGTGCTCGCGACGAACACGTCGGCGCTCTCGGTCACCGAGATCGCCTCTGCAACGTCGACGCCGGAGCGGGTCGTCGGCATGCACTTCTTCAATCCGGCGCCGCTGATGCCGCTCGTCGAGATCATCCGCGCCGAGCTCACGGTGGACGACGCGTTCGAGACCGCCTATGCGTTCGGCGAGAAGCTCGGCAAGCATCCGATCCGCTGCTACGACACGCCGGGCTTCGTCGTCAACCGCGTGCTCATCCCGTTGCTGAACGACTGCATCCGCGTGCTCGACGAGGCGCGCGTGTCGGTCGAGGATCTCGACGCCGGCATGAAGCACGGAGCCGGGTGGCCGATGGGCCCGTGCGAACTCGTTGACCTCATCGGGATCGACGTGCACGTGCATGCGAGCGAGGCGCTGTACGAGAAGACGAAGGAACCGCGGATGGCCGCACCGCCGCGGCTCGTCGCGATGCGGAACGCGGGACTGCTCGGCCGCAAGAGCGGCCGCGGCTTCTACACGTACTAGGCGGCGAGCCGGACGGGCTGCTGCGCAGGTGTCACGTCAGCGTGCGCGACCTGCGCGGGCGCGGGGTTCATCTCGAGCAACGCGTCGAGCGTGACCGCGTGCAGGGCGGCGGTCGCGGCAGAGGCGAGGAGCCGCGAGGTCTGCTCAGGCTGCACGCCGGCGGCGCGAAGCGCGGTGGCGAGCGCATCGATCCGGTCGGTCACGTTCAGGGCGGTGGACTCGGGACGCATACATGAAATGTTCGCCGTCTCGTCGGCTGTTCCTACGGCTGCAAGAGCCTCGTCCAGAGGTTTTCGAGGCAGCGCCCGTAACAGAACCTTTACGGACCCCTGAATCGCGGGAAACGACACAGGACGATACTTTGGGAGCGATGCGTCGCCTTGCCTTCATTTTCGCTGCCTGTGCGGCTCTTGCCGTTCCGGCCGCAACGCTCGCCGTCGACCAGGCGGGCGGCGACGGCTCGCTCGTCGTCAAGAACGGGGCGGCGCCCGACGGCGTGCCGGTCGTCGCGCTCACGATCACCGGCTCGGTCATCGGCCGCGTCACCGACTTCGGGAAGATCATCATCGACTCGGGCCCGAACTCCGGCGCTGTTCCGCAGGTCATCGGCGCCGGCCGGCCGCTCGACGTGAAGGGGAACGACACGGCGCAGATGTGGATCGGCAGCGACTTCACCTTCCGCGCGGTGGGCGGGAAGTTCACGATTCTCGTCTACGGCTCGCACGTGAACCTCGTCGCGGCGGGCACCGGCAAGGTTCGGCTCGCCGGCATGCCCGATACGCCGACCGGCGACGGCAAGTACTCCTTGAACGACCTCGACTTTCGCTCGCTGCCCGGCACCCAGACCGCCAGGCTTCTTATCGGCACGAGCGGGTAGATCCCCGGCATGACAGCGAAGCCGCAGACGGTGCTGGTCGTCGAGGATGAGGCGTCCATCGCCTCGTTCGTCGCCGCGTACCTGAAGAACGCCGGCTACACGGTTCGCACGACCGCGAGCGGCACCGAGGCACTGAAGCTCGTCGAGTCGGAGAAGCCCGCGCTCGTCGTCCTCGATCTCATGCTTCCCGACATCGACGGGGTCGAGGTCTGCAAGCGCATCCGGCAGAGCGGCGACCTGCCCGTGTTGATGCTCACGGCGCGCGACGAGGACGTCGACAAGATCATCGGCCTCGAGGTCGGCGCCGACGACTACATGACGAAGCCGTTCAACCCGCGCGAGCTCGTCGCGCGCGTGCGCGCGATCCTGCGCCGCGCGGCACCCGACAGCTCGAAGCGCGAGGGCGCTAAGCTCGTGCACGGCGACCTCTCCATTGATGCGGGTCGGCGCGAGGCGCGCGTCGGCGACCAGGAGATTCAGCTCGCGCCGAAGGAGTTCGATCTTCTCTGGGAGCTCCTCGATCACCGCGGCCTCGTGCTGACGCGCGACCAGCTGCTCGAGCGCGTCTGGGGCTACACGTTTGCGGGCGACACCCGCACAGTCGACGTGCACGTGCGGCAATTGCGCCGCAAGCTCGGCGACGCGTCGCCGATCGTGACCGTCTGGGGCGTGGGCTACAAGGTGAGCCCGGCCCGCGACGCCGCCACCGCCTGAGCGCGGAGTAGGCTCGACGCATGCTCGGGTCGCTCCGCTTCCGGCTGCCGGCGCTCTTCCTGCTCGGCATCGTGCTCGCCGGGCTCGTGGCCGCGCTGATCTCGATCCGCTTCTTCCAGAGCTACACGCGCGCCCGTGCCGTCGACGAGCTCCGCTCGGAGTCGGTCGGCATCGTGCAGCTCTACGCGCGGCAGGCGGGCCGCGAGGCGGTGCCGCCGAGCAGTCTCGTGCGAGCGCTCGGCGGCGACAGCATCTATTGGGTGCCGGCGTTCCAGGGGTCGACGCTGCTCCAGGGCATTCCGACCCTGCCGAAGAGCGTGCTCGCGATCTCGCAGATCGGCCGCGGCAACGCACCGACGACGATCGAGATCACACTCGCGGGGAGCCGGTACCTGACGGTCGCGCGTCCGCTGAAGCTCGGCGACAATCTGTTCGGCGCGCTCGTCGTCGCGAAGCCGACGTCGCAGCTGCGGAGCCGTTCGGTGACGCTCGCGGAGCGGCTCGGAATCGCCTTCGGCGGCGGTGTCATCGTCGCGGGCCTGCTCGGCTTCTATCTGTCGCGGCGCATCACCGAGCCGCTGCGTGCGCTCTCGCAGGCGGCGGACGAAGTCGCGGCGGGGCACTACGGAGTCGAGCTGCCGCCTCCGCGCGGCTCCGACGAGATCTCGCATCTCTCGACGCGGTTCCTCGACATGACGGCGAAGCTCGCCGAGTCGGAGCAGCTGTCGCGGAACTTCCTCATGTCGGTGTCGCACGAGCTGCGCACGCCGTTGACGGCGATCCGGGGACACGTGTCGGCATTGAGCGAGGGCGTCATCGACGATCCGGCGATGCGCGAGCAGTCGCTCGCCGTGATCGGCGAGGAGGCGATGCGGCTCGAGCGGCTCGTCGGTGACGTCCTCGATCTAGCGAAGCTCGACGCGCACCGCTTCACGCTTCTCCAGGAGGAGGTCGACATGGAGCAGCTCTCCCGGCGCGCATTTGCGGCGTTCGGCGAGGAAGCGCGGAAGCGGGAGATCGACTATCGCTTGGCGGTCGACGCGCAGCCGGTGATCGTAAGCGACGGCGACCGCGTGCTGCAGATCATCGTCAACCTGCTTTCGAACGCGTTCCGGTGGACGCCGGCGGGCGGGCGCGTCGAGCTGACGCTGTCGGCCGAGAACGGTGCCGTGTCGGTCGCGGTCGCGGACACCGGCGCGGGGATCAGCAAGGAGGAGCGCGACCGCATCTTCCGTCCGTTCTGGTCGCGCGACGGCGGCGGCACCGGGCTCGGGCTCGCGATCGCGCGCGAGCTCGCGGTCGCACTCGGCGGCCGCATCGACCTCGAGAGCGAGCCGGGGCGAGGGAGCCGCTTCGAGCTCGTACTGCCTGCGGAGTAGCTAGGAAGCCTGCCGGTCGATGCGATAGACGACCGCATCGTCGGCGGTGACGCGCGCTTCGATCCGTGCGAGCCGTTGCTCGACGCCGCGCCAGCCGGAGCTGACGAGGTCGACGAGGAGGGCGAGGTCGTCGACGCGGGCGTGCCGCTCGGCGAGCAGATCGCCCTCGACCCGCTCGAGCCGGCGGATCACCTGGTTCATGAGGCCGCGGATCTCGGCGAGGTTGCGGCCGACCGGACGCACCTGCTCGCGCAGCCCGTCCTGGAGTGCGTCGCCGACGCGGCCCGGCAGCGTCGACTCGAGCTCGGCCGCCGTGGCGGCGAGCGCCTCGACCTGTTCGCGTGCCCGCTCGAGCGCCGCGTCGAGCTGCGCCGGCTCGACCCGGCCGGAAGCGGCCTGGTCGATGCGAGCCTGCGCCCGCTTGATCGCCTCGGGGTCCATTGGGGGCGAGGCTATCGCCCGGATCGGACATCGCCCGGTGTCAAACACCTGGGAGAGAAGCCCAGCATCACTGGGCAACGTCGCGGCCGAAAGGACATGTCGTGGTGTCAAAGAAGCTGAGGAAAGCCGGGCGGGCTTTACCGTGGCGGCGATGGACGTCGCCGAACTGGACTACGAGCTCCCGCCCGAGCTGATCGCGCAGAAGCCGATGGCGCGGCGGGACGCGTCGCGTCTGCTCGTCTACGAGCGGGCGAGCGGGGCGGTGCGGCACCGCCGGTTCGCCGAGTTGCCGGACGAGCTGCACGGCGAGCTCGTCGTCGTGAACGACACGCGCGTCGTGCCTGCGAGGATCCCGATCCCCTCTCCGCGCGGCGAGGTGCTGCTGCTCGAACGCATCGAGGGCGACCTCTGGGAAGGGCTCGCGCGGCCGACGCGACGCCTGAAGGCGGGGGCGCGCTACGGGCCTGTCGAGCTGCTCGAGCACCTCGGCGAGGGACGCTGGCGCCTGCGCCTCGACGGTGAGCCGCACGGCGAGACGCCGCTGCCGCCGTACATCACCACGCCGCTTGCGGATCCTGAGCGCTACCAGACCGTGTACGCGCGCGACGCCGGCTCCGCCGCCGCACCGACCGCGGGCCTGCACTTCACGCCGGAGCTCCTCGCCACGCTCGACGTCGAGCGCGTCACACTCCACGTCGGCCTCGACACGTTCCGCCCCGTGAACGAGGCGACGCTCGAAGAACACGAGATCCACGGCGAGCGCGACGAGGTCGCGCCCGACGCCTGGCAGCGCAACCAAGGAGCAGAGCGCGTCCTCGCCGTCGGCACGACGACGGCCCGCGTGCTCGAGACG
>JBGPLW010000164.1:0-6248 GCA_041486645.1 Gaiellaceae bacterium
AGCGTCTCGTTCGCCTGGAGCGAGCCGATGATCCCCGGCAGGACGCCGAGCACGCCGCCCTCGGCGCAGCTCGGCGCGAGCTCGGGTGGCGGCGGGGTCGGGAAGAGGCAGCGGTAGCACGGGCCCTCGTGGGGCTTGAACACCGTCACCTGCCCTTCGAAGCGGTAGATCGAGCCGTGCACGACAGGGATGCCGTGGAACACGGAGGCGTCGTTCACCAGATAGCGAGTGGGGAAGTTGTCGGCGCCGTCGACGATCACGTCCCAGCCGTCGGCGAGGATGCGGTCGACGTTTTCGGAGGTCAGGCGCTCCTTGTAGGTCACGACCTCGACGTCCGGGTTCAGCGCCTCGAGCGTGCGCTTCGCCGAGTCGACCTTCCACTCGCCGAGCGACTCCGTCGAGTGCGCGATCTGGCGCTGCAGGTTCGACGCGTCGACGCGGTCGTCGTCGACGATGCCGAGCCGGCCGACGCCGGCCGCCGCGAGATAGAGCGAGGCGGGCGAGCCGAGGCCGCCGGCGCCGACGAGCAGCACCCGCGAGTCGAGCAGCTTGAGCTGGCCCTCGTCGCCGACCTCGGGGATGAGCAGGTGCCGGCTGTAGCGCGAGCGCTTCTCGGCGTCGAGCACGCGTGGCAGCTGCGTCGGGAAGCCGTTCCGCTTCCAGTCGGTGAAGCCGCCCGAGAGCGAGACGACGTTCTCGTAGCCGAGCTCCTCGAGGGTCTTCGCGGCGAAGGCGGACCGGTTGCCGACCTGGCAGTAGAGGATGATCGACTGTGCGCGGTCGGGTGCGGCGCGCTCGATGCGCGACTCGAGGTTCCCGCGTGGCACGTGGATCGCGCCGGGGAGGTGGCCTTCGCTCCACTCGTCCGGCTCGCGCACGTCGACGAGGAGCGGCGGCTCGGTCGAGTCGAGGAGCTCGCGGGCGCGTACGGCGTCCACCTCCTCGATCTCGGCCTTGATCTGGGCCAGCAGTTCGCGGTAAGTCGGCATGACTTTCACAAATATAGCGGTCGGCTCGCGGGCTAGGCTGGCGCCCGATGACCGGCCGTGCACGCGTGCTCGCGATCGTTGCGGCTGCGGCTGCGCTCGCCGTTGCGGGAACCGTGACGATTACCTGGCTCCAGACGCGCGGCGAGACGACGCAGCGACCCGGCGCGGTGACGAAGCCGCGGGCTGGAGTTCCGCCGCTCACCCTCGACTTCGGCGTCCGCAGCGACCCCGAGGCGGTCGCGCTCAGTCGCGGCGAGTCGCTGCTCCGCAAGGGCAAGCGCAAGCCGGCGCTCGCCGTCTTCGAGCGCTACCACTCCGTCGACGCGCAGATCGCGGCCGCCTTCGCCCGTTGGCCGGCGAGCGGGCTCGACGCGCTGAAGCGCCTCGTCGCGGCGCACCCGCGCAGCGCGGCCGCGCAGCTCCACCTCGGCTGGGCGCTCCTCTGGAGCGGCCGCGCGGCTGATGCCGTGAAGCAGTTCCAGCGCGTCGCGACTGCCTTCGCGGACACGCCGGAGGCGGTGACGGCAGAGGACGTCCTCTATCCGAAGTTCGCGCCGAACCTGCCGACCCTCGTTCTCGGAGTCGGTCTGCCGTTGGCGCCGAGCGCCGCCGACCAGCTGCGCATCGTCGCCCAGGATGCGCGCAACGCCGATGTCGCCGCGAAGCTGCGCTACGGCCTGGCGCTCTGGACGCTTCGCCGCCGCGTCTCCGCAGAGCGGCAGTTCGAGGCCGCGGCCGCGCTCGATCCGAAGAACGCCGTCGCCCAGACCGCCGCCGCCGTCGCGCTCTTCACGAAGCGCGATCCGGTGCGCGCGTTCTCGCGCCTCGGGCCGTTGACAGCCGTTTTCCCGGACGCGGCGGTCGTGCGCCTCCACCTCGGCACGCTCCTGCTCTGGACGGGCCGCCTTCAGAAAGCAGGGGCCCAGTTCCGGCTCGCGGTGGCCGACGAGCCGAAATCGCCCTTCGGGACGGCCGCCCGGCAGTTCCTTTCGATCATCCCGGGCAATGGGACCAAGTAAGGGAAATATGAGCCGAACGGCCTATAGCGGCTTGTCCGGTTTCACAGGCATAGTGCGGAATCTTCTAAACGGTCGTCTGGTCTGTCACAAACCAAGCAGGGTTCACGGAGGGGGAGCTGGGTGAGCACAGGGGTGGAGCGAGCCGCAGGGCCCGTTGCGGACGTCCTCGACACGGAGGAGGCCCGGAATCTCTTGGAGGCGGCGCAGGCCGCCGGGTCGGTCAGCCAAGACGACATTGCCCTCGCGCTCGACGAGCTCGAGCTCGACGCCGGGCAGATGGACGAGTTCTACAAGACGCTCGAGGAGTTGCAGATCGAGGTCGTCGCCGTCGTCGACGAGGTAGAAAAAGAGGAGCCGGTCGCGGAGGCGCGCGAGATCTCGACGGACTCGCTGCAGCTCTTCTTGAAGGACATCGGCAAGGTCGACCTGCTCACCGCGGCGCAGGAGGTCGAGCTCGCGAAGCGCATCGAGCGCGGCGACCACGGCGCGAAGCAGGAGATGGTCGAGGCGAACCTTCGCCTCGTCGTCTCGATCGCGAAGCGCTACCGGAACCAGGGGCTGCCGTTCCTCGACCTGATCCAGGAGGGAACGATCGGGCTCGTGCGCGCGGCCGAGAAGTTCGACTACCGCAAGGGCTTCAAGTTCTCGACGTACGCGACGTGGTGGATCCGCCAGGCGGTCGCCCGCGCGCTCGCCGACAAGGCACGGACGATCAGGATGCCCGTCCATGTCGTCGAGAAGCTGAACAAGATCGTGCGCTCCGAGCGCAAGCTGCGTGCTGAGCTCTGCCGTGAGCCGCTGCCGTTCGAGATCGCAGCCGATCTCGATCTGCCGCTCGACGAGGTCGAGCAGATCATGCGGAGCGCGCAGACACCGGTGTCGCTCGAGAAGCCGGTCGGCGACGAGGAGGAGTCGGAGTTCGGGCACTTCCTCACCGACGAGAACGTGCCGCTGCCCGACGAGGCGGCCGAGGTCGCGATGCGCAAGGAGACGCTGAGGAAGATCCTCTCGACGCTCTCACACCGCGAGCGCCGCGTGCTCGAGCTCCGCTACGGGCTCGACGGCGAGCACCCGCGCACACTCGACGAAGTCGGTCGCACCTTCAACGTCACCCGCGAGCGCATCCGTCAGATCGAGAACCAGTCGCTGAAGAAGCTCCGCGCCCTCGCGGACTCGCATAGCCTCAAAGACGTGGCGTAGCGCCCTTCAGGTGCCAGGCACCGCTTTCCTGGAACCGCTCGATCGACGCGCGAATGCCCTGCGCGTCGAGCCCGTGCGCAGCGCGGTGCTCCGCGCCGTCGCCGTAGTGCCGGAATTCGCCGAGTAGCACGCCGAGCGAGAGCAGCCGGTGCGGGCGGTCTTGCAGCGCTGCGGAGACCTCGCCCGCCGAGGTGCCGGCGAGGTACGGCTCGACGAGCACGACGTCCGTGCCGCCCACCGCGGCCCGTAGGCCCTCCGCGTCGAACGGCCGGACGCGCGAGAGGTACGCGATCGTCGCGTCGAGGTCGAGCGTCGCCTCCAGCACCGGGTCGAGCGTCGGCCCCACCGCGAGCACGAATAGCGCTTCCTCGGAGCCGCGGCGCACGACGACAAGCCGCTCGCCGTCGATCGGCGCGCCGTTCGTCTCGTCCGTCAGCCGGATGTAGACCCGGTCGTCGTTGCCGAGCGCCTGCGCGAGCATCCGCTCCGCCTCGTCCACGTGGCCGGGGACGTCGATCGTCCAGCCCGGCAACGCGGCGAGCGCGGCGACGTCCTCGGGCGCCTGATGCGTTCGTCCCTCGTTCGATGCGTCGTACGACGCGCCGTACGAGACGAGCACCGCGCCGAGATCCTGATGGCCGAGGTCGAGCTTGATCTGCTCGTACGGCCGCTCGACGAGGAACGGCGTGTAGGAGTGCACGATCGGCCTGTAGCCCTCGAGCGCGAGCCCGGCCGCGACGCCGATCATCAGCTGCTCGCGGATGCCGACGTTGAAGCGGCGCGGGTGGTCGGGGATCTTCGCCGCGCCGATGTCGGCGAGGACGACGGCGACGCGCTCGTTGTTCCAGAGCGCTTCGGTCGCGAGCTCGTAGAAGCGCTCGCGCATCGTCATTGCCGCATCTCCGCAACGATGCAACGCGGGTGCTTCGCAACCTGGTTGCACAAAGCGGCTTCGAGCGCCGCGTGATCCCGTCCGTCCACCCGAACGGCGTGCCAGCCCTCGAGCGCGAACCGGGCCTCGATCCCGCCGGGCCAGCCGTGGGTCGCCGAATCGTTGTCGATCACGACGACCGTGAGGTTCTCGAGCCCGGCGCGGCCGGCGTACTGCACGGCCTCCCAGTTCGAGCCTTCGTCGAGCTCGCCGTCGCCGACGAGCACGAAGACACGCCGGCCGACGAGCACACGGCCGACCGCGATCGAAAGGCCGTGGCCGAGTGAGCCGCTGCCGATCTCGACGCCCGGCACGAGCGTGCGGTCCGGATGATGGCCGAGCGGCGAGTCGAAGGTGCCAAAGCCGTCGAGCAGCTCGAGCGGGATGACGCCCTTCGCCGCGAGCAGTGCGTAATACGCGGTCGGGCCGTGACCCTTGGAGAGGAGGAAGCGGTCGTCTTCCTCGAGCACGCGGTCGTAGAGCACCCAGAGCACGTCGAGTGTCGAGACCGAGCTCCAGTCGTGCTTCTCGTCGCCCGTGAGCCGGGTCATGAGCCCAGGGAGATCGTCGTAGCCGAGCTGTGTCGCAATCGCCATTGCCGCAGGGTAGAACCTCAACTAATGTTCATGTCAAGTGCCGGCCGAAATCTCCATCGGCGAGCTCTCGAGGCGGAGCGGGGTCTCGCAGTCCGCCCTGCGCTTCTACGAGCGCCAGGGGCTGATCGCTGCCGAGCGCACCACCGGCAACCAGCGCCGCTATCCGGGCGTGACCTTGCGGCGGGTCGCGCTGATCCAGGCCGGCAAGCAGGCAGGGGTCCCGCTCGAGCGCGTCAAGGCCGCCCTCGACACGCTGCCCGCCGGCCGCACGCCGACGAAGCGCGACTGGGAGCGGCTCTCGCGCAGCTGGCGCGCCGAGCTCGACGAGCGGATCGCGACGCTCCAAGCGATCCGCACGCGCCTCACGACGTGCATCGGGTGCGGCTGTCTGTCGCTCAAGACGTGCGGCCTGCTGAACCCGGACGACGACGCCGCTCGACTCGGCGGCGGCGCGCACTACTTGCGTAGAGTCTCGCCTCATGGACGAGACCTGGCACGGCGAGCTCAGTGAATTCATCGCGATCCCTTCGGTCAGCGCGGACCCCGCGCACCGCGAGGACGTCAAGCGCGCCGGAGAGTGGGTCTGCGACTTCATCCGGCGCATCGGCGGCACCGCCGAGCTGACGCCGTTCGGCGAGAAGGAGCTCGCGCTCGGCGAGATCCGCGCCTCGACCGACCCCGAGAGCGCTCCGACCGTCCTCGTCTACGGGCATTTCGACGTGCAGCCGCCGGCGCCGCTCGAGCTGTGGGAGACCGACCCGTTCGTGCTGACGATCAAGGACGAGTGGGCCTACGCGCGCGGCGTGACCGACGACAAGGGCCAGGTCTTCATCCTCTTGAAGGCGGCGCAGAAGCTCGTCGAGGCGAACGCGCTGCCCGTCAACCTCCGCTTCGCCTGCGACGGTGAGGAGGAGGTCGGCGGCGACACGATCGTCAAGTTCCTCGGCGCCGACGAGCGCGGCGCCGACGCCGGGATCATCTTCGACGGCGGCATGCTGCGCATCGACCTGCCCGCGTTCGATCTTGCGACGCGCGGCTTGATCGCGTTCGACGTCGACGTGCGGACCGGCGAGCGCGACCTGCACTCCGGGATGTACGGCGGCGCCGCGCTGAACGCCGTGCACGTGCTGATGCGCTGCTTCGACGCGGTGCTCGCCGGCCCGAACGGCCTGCTGTCCGAGCCGCTGCGCGCCGGCATCGCTGCGCCGACCGCGGAGGAGTTGAGCTCGTGGAGCGCGCTCCCACCCGGCGCGGAGGAGCTGTCTTCACAGGGTGCGCGGCCGCTCGACCCGAACGCGGCCGACCAGTTCTACATCCGCACCTTCGCCGAGCCCTCGGCGGACGTGACGGGCTTCCTCGGCGGCAAGCCCGGCCTCCGCAACACGACGCTCTCGGTGAAGGCGGCCGGCCAGGTGACGATCCGGCTCGCGCCCGGACAGGACTTCCACACGATCGGCACGACGGCCGAGAGGCTCATGCGCGACGCCGCGCCCGCAGGCGCCGAGGTCGACAT
>JBGPLW010000165.1:0-6239 GCA_041486645.1 Gaiellaceae bacterium
CGGGTTCACGTGTGACGCGGGCGACACTGGAAGCGACACCGACCCGCAGCGTCACAATTATCCGAACGGCGACAAGGCCGCGGACGCAGAGATCAACACCCTGTCACACGAGGTGATCGAAGCAGAGACCGATCCGCACCCGAACGACACGTGGACCGCCCCGAACCCCGAGGGCGAAATCGGCGACGCGTGCAACTTCAACTTCGCGCCGCGGAACGACCAGGGTGCCGACGTCTTCATGAACGGGCACGGCTACATCATGCAGCAGGAGTACAGCAACGCCGCCCACAACTGCGCGATCGACCTCGCGGGGACGAACGGGTTCTGCCCCGGCTCCTCGAACAACGTCTGCTCACCGACGACGAGCTTCACCAAGTCGGTCGACAACGCGAACCCGCAGGTCAACTCGACGATCCACTACACGATCACCCTGAACAACACGAACAACACAGGCGCGGAGACGAACCTCGCCCTCACCGACACGCTGCCCGCGGGGTACACGGTGACAGGCCTATCGGCTCCAGGCTCGACATCGAGTAGCAACACCTCGACGAGCATCACGGTCAACTACGACACGCTGCCCGTGCACCAGTCGAGGACGGTCACCGTCACCGCCTCCGTTCCGGTTCAGGCCGGGACGACGGCGACGAACTGCGGGACGCTGAACGGGCAGAACTTGCTCGGCACCGCGCTCACCGCGCAGACGACCTCGCCGTGCGCGAGCACCACGCCGGTCAAGATCCCGACGCTCATCGCCATGAGCCCGGCGACCGGCGACTACAACGACCCTGCGACCGTGTCGGCGAAGCTCACCGACGACGTGTTCAACCCGGTTGCCGGGAAGCAGCTCACGTTCACGCTGAATGGGAGCGAGACGTGCAACGGGACGACCGACGTCACCGGAGTGGCGAGCTGCTCGATCACGCCGGGTGAGGCCGCAGGCCCGTACACGCTCACCGCCGCCTTCGGCGACACCACCGACCCGGTGTACGCAACGTCGACGAAGAGCACGACCTTCACCGTCACGAAGGAGGAGACGACCACCACGTACACCGGCTCGACCGTGCTTCTCGGCTCGTCCGCGACCCTCCAGGGCACGCTGCTGGAGGACGGGGCGACGCCGATCGCGGGCCGCACGCTCACCCTCGGGCTCGGCGGCACGACCTGCACCGCGGTCACGAACGGCAGCGGCGTCGCAAGCTGCACCGTGAGCACCGGGACGCTCGGGTCGCAGGCGCTCTCGGCGAGCTTCGCCGGGGACGGGTTCTACCTGCCGTCGAGCGACAACACCAAGACCGCAATCGTGTTCGCCTTCCCGAGCAGCGGCGTGTTCACGCTCGGTGACACGACCGCCGGCACCGCCGGCTCGTCGACGGTGACCTGGTGGGACAGCTCGTGGAATCAGCTCAACGTCGTGACCGGCGGTATGGCTCCGTCGGCCTTCAAGGGCTTCGCCAGCGGCGTGACGCTGCCGACGACGTCGCCCGCGAACGTCTGTAGCGGGAACTGGACGTCGAGCGGCGGCAACAGCCCGCCGCCGCCCGCGACGGTTCCGAGCTTCATGGGCGTGATCGTCGCGAACGCGGTGTCGAAGTCGGGGAGCGTCGTCAACGGCCACTACGTCAAGATCGTGGTGGTGCAGACGAATCCCGGCTACGGGCCCGCGCCTTCGAACACAGGCACGGGCACGATCGTCGCCACGTTCTGCACGGGCCCCTAACGACGAATGACAGCGCTGGGGCCGGCGAACCCGGCCCCAGCACACATCTCTACACGTGATATCCGCGGCCGCCCCGATGCGGCGGCCCCGCGTTCGGACAATCAACAAGGTATGAGGACGAAGCTGCTGTTCGCGTTGCTCCTCCTCGCGCTTGCGCCCGCCGCCGACGCCGCTCGGCCGTTGGCCGGGAGTTGGCAGCGGCTCCCCGCCGCGCCCGCGGCGGCCGCGATCCCGTATGCGCGCACGGGTATCTGGACCGGGAAGCAGCTGCTCGTCTTCGGCAGAGCCGGCAGCCCCGGCGGGATGCGCAACGTCGCCTTCTCGTACGACCCGGCGGCCCGCCGCTGGCGCACGCTCTCCCCGCCTGCGGGCCCGACCGGTTCGTACGAAGGTGCGATGAGCGCGGTCTGGACGGGCAAGCAGATGCTCGTCTGGGGGCCGATGATGACCCTCTCCTATGTGCCCGCGACGAACCGCTGGCGGCAGCTGCCGCTCTCGCCGTTCGTGGGAGCGCCGTCCGGGCTCGTCGTCTGGACCGGCCGCGAGATGATCACCTGGGGTGGTGGCTGCTGCGGCGACGTGAGCGATGCGGGCGTCGCGTACAACCCTGCGACCGGCAAGTGGCGGACGCTCGCGAAGGCGCCGATCGCCGGCCAGCAACGACCCACCGGTGCGTGGACCGGCCGCGAGCTGGTCGTCCTTCCCGGCACGGATCCGGACGGGAAGCCGACCGGCGGCGCCGCCTACGATCCCGCGAAGGACAGGTGGCGCCGGATCGCGTCTCCGCCGCAGGAGCGGCTCCAGGCGAGCGTCGTCTGGGACGGGCGCGAGCTGCTCGTCGCCGGCGGCTCGGGGGCGCCCGCCCCCAAGACCGGGTTCCGCAAGGTCGTCTCCGTCCCGTACGCATACAACCCGGCGACGGACCGCTGGCGGACGTTGTCCGCGATGGACAAGGGTCTCTATGGACGCAAGAACGCCGGGGCGGTCTGGACCGGCACGAAGCTGCTCCTCTGGGGCGGTCAGACACAGGCCTCGGGCCGCGAGGTGATCGCGCCGCACGGGCTCGCCTACGACCCGAAGACGAACCGCTGGTCGGAGCTCCCCGGCGCGCCCTTGCTCGGGCGTGTCAGCCCTGTCGCGGTCTGGACCGGGAAGGCGATGCTCGTCTGGGGCGGAGACCCGTGGCTCGACGCGCCGGGCTCGAGCGACAGTTGGCCGTTCCTCGACGGCGCGGCGTTCACGCCCGGCACGTAGCCGCCCATGGTTTCCGCGGCCTCGACAGTAGACTTGCTCACCGGTTGACGCCCGGACGGTTTGGTCCGCGGAGTTCAACCGAGGGGAGCAGGTCCCATGAAGCGAGTAACGAAGCGAGCGCGCTGGGTGCCCGTCATCGCGCTGTCAGTTGCGCTTACGTTCGCCGCCGCCGGTGCGTCGGCTGCCGGCCCCGGTGGCTGGGACCACGTCGGGGACTTCAAGACGCCGAAGGTTCCGTCGCTGAACGGCGCGGTGTACGCGCTCAGCGCGGAGTCGGACAACGGGCTCCTCGTCGGCGGCAACTTCAACTTCACGACCGCGGGCACGAGTCCGAGACCGGCTGCGCACCTCGCGGTGTGGTACCCGACTCAGTTCTGGACTGCGTACGCGACGCCGTCGCCGCTGAACGGCGACGTACACGCGATCGCCTGGGACTTCGACCACATCAAGCTCTACGTGGGCGGCACCTTCACGAACGCCGGCGGCAACGCGAGTGCCGACTTTCTCGCTGTGTGGGACGGCTCGAACTGGGCGCCGTTCTGCGGTCCGCTCGGGGGCAGCGTCGCTGCGCTCCAGATCATCGGCTCGACGCTCTACGTCGGCGGCGCGTTCCAGAACGGCGCGAACATCCCCTCCGCCGACTACCTGCTCGCCTGCGACCTGAACACCGGCGCCGCGAGATCGACGGTCGTGCGCGACGGTGACATCACCGGCGGCGTCTACGCGCTGACACGCGACGCCAAGGGCACGCTGTACGCCGGCGGCCAGTTCATCAACATGGCGGGCATCCCACAGGCCGACCACGTCGCGGCCTACGACGGCGCGTGGCATGCGATGGGCACAGGGCCCAGTGCGGGCGGCGGCGCCGTCGACGACTACGTGCGCAGCATGGCGTCGAACGGGACGGACGTCTATATCGGCACGGACTCCGTGAACGTCGCCGGCATTCCGCAGGCCGATCACGTCGCTCGGTGGAACGGCTCGGCGTGGAGCGCTGTCGGCGCGAACACCGCAGGCACCGACGGATGGCTGCCGACGACGGCGTTCATCTACGCGATGGCCGCCAAGGGCTCCCAGCTCGTCGCGACCGGCTCGTTCCAGAACGCGAACGGAAACGCCGCGGCCGACAACATCGCCAACTTCGACGGCAGCACGTGGGGTCCGCTCGGCTCGGACGGCGCCGGCAACGGTCCGTGGATCGGCAACGGCCTGGCGGTGGCGATCCTCGGCAACACGATCTACGCGGGCGGAAACTTCACGAGCGCCGGCGGGGACCCGCTCGCGAGCTACCTCGCGCGCTACACGCCGCAGGCCGCACCGAGCAATGCCTTCACGATCGGGTCGGTCAAGGCCGACCTCCGGAAGGGAACCGCGAAGCTCAGCGTCAGCACTCCCGGTCAGGGCACGTTGAGCTTGAGCGGAACGGGTGTGCGGCACGTGCAAGTCACGACACCGTCGAGCTCCGCCACGGTGACGTTGACGGTGCAGGCCACCGGCAAGGCCGCGCAGACGCTCAAGCGCGTGGGCCGTGTGAGCGTCACGGTCACGACCACGTTCGCCCCGACCGGGGGCACTGCCAGGAGCCGATCGACGACGGTGGTGCTGAAGAAGCATCGGTGAACGGCCCGGCTCCGCGTTGACTCGCGCCGGCGTCTTGCAGGTGCTCAGATACGGCTAGCCGGGGTGCTTGGCTTCGTGCAGCTTGCGCTTGCTCCAGCGTCGTGAGACGAGCAGATACTCGACGGCAAGGATCGTGAGGAGCGCGACGATCGCGCCCGCGAGACTCGCGCCGCGGAAACCGGGCGCATCGACGTCGAGTGTTCGCTCGCCTGCGTGCGCTGCCTTGCCGCTGCCGATCACAATGCCGAGCGTGAGCAGGTTCGGGCCCGCGAGCACGATCGAGAGGACGGCGAGCCCCGCCCAGACCTTCCACGGACGTCGCTTCTGGAACGCACGGAACGCCGTGAAGAGCGGGACGATGGTGAAGACGAAGCCGTAGAAGAGGCCGAGGATGATGCCGGTGGTCATGGCGCCGTTGACCTGATGCGCGATGCGGTGCGCCCACCAGCGCGGCAGGAAGGCCGCGCCGAGGAACGCGAGCAGGATCAGGAGCGCCGCCACGAGCACGCCGATCACGAAGCGGCGCAGCCACATCCGCCCGTCGCCGTCGAGCCAAGCGCGCGCTCGTTGCATCCACCGGGGCTGCTCCACTGGCCGATTATGTCACCGTGTTTCGGGCGCCTGGGCCAGGCGTTCCGTGGTGGGTATCGTCGGTCGCATGTGGGCGACCGATCGTGACGAGCTCCCGGCCGATCTGACCGCCACCGAGATCCGCGTCACGGTCTCGCCGTCGGGCCCGCGCTACGTCTCCGACGACGCGGAGTTCGCGGTCTGGAGCGCCGTGCTCGGCGAGGAGCGCGACGGCGAGCCGCTCAGCCTGACCGGTCCGCTCGGCCACGTCACGCCAGGCGAGCAGCTCGTCTGCGCGGGCGCGTTCGCCGAGCACCCGCGGCACGGCTGGCAGTTCGTCGTCGAGTCGTTCCATTCGGCGCTTCCGCAGTCGGCGGCAGGAATCGAGCTCTGGCTGACCCGCCGCGTCCCCGGCATCGGGCCGACGTTCGCGCGCGCGATCGTCACGCACTTCGGCGTGGAACATGTCTTCGAGGAGCTCGACCGCGACCCGGAGCGGCTCCGCGAAGTGCGGACGCAGGCCGGCCGTGCGATCTCGCGCAAGAGCGTCGTGCGCGCCGTCGCCGCCTGGCGCGAGGTGGCGGCGATCCGCGAGGTCGAGAGCTTCCTCTTCACGCACGGCATCGGCGCCGGTCTCGCGGCGCGGCTCGTGCGCGAGTACGGCGACGACGTCGTCGGCGTGCTGACGCACGACCCGTACCGGCTCACCGAGATCCGAGGCATCGGCTTCAAGAACGCCGACCGCATCGCACGGTCGCTCGGGATCGAGCTCGACGCCCCGCAGCGCCTGCGCGCCGGGCTTCGCTACGTGCTCGAGGACGCCGAGTCCGATGGCAACACATATCTCGTGCTCGACGAGCTGTGGCGCAACGCCGGCCGCCTCCTCGGCGTCGCCGACCCCGAGCTGCTCGAGTCCGCCGTGCGGGCGCTCGCCGTCGAGGCGGAGGTCGTCGTCGAGGACGACCGCGTGTACCGCTCGGAGCTCTGGGAGATGGAGCAGCGCCTGGCGGAAGCGCTCGGCTCGCGCGCCCGCGCCGCCGCTGCCGAGCTCTTCGAGGAGCCGCGCCGCCCCGAC
>JBGPLW010000166.1:0-6207 GCA_041486645.1 Gaiellaceae bacterium
GATGCCGCCCGCGGTGAACGTCACGACCGGGAGCCGGCCGTGCTCGGCGACCCAGCGCACGAGCTCGTACGGCGCCTGTAGCTTCTTGGCCTCCGAGTACAGCTCCTCCTCGGCGAGCGAGGTGAGCCTGCGCATGGTGCCGAAGACCGAGCGCATGTGCGTGACGGCGTTGACGATGTCGCCGGTGCCCGCCTCGCCCTTCGTCCGGATCATCGCCGCGCCCTCGCCGAGCCGCCGGAGCGCCTCACCGAGGTTCGTCGCGCCGCAGACGAACGGAACGGTGAACTTCCACTTGTCGACGTGGTGTTCGAGATCGGCGGGCGTCAGTACCTCCGACTCGTCGATGTAGTCGACCTCGAGGGCCTCGAGGATCTGCGCCTCGGCGAAATGCCCGATGCGGCACTTCGCCATGACCGGGATGGTCACGGCCTCCTGGATCGCCTGGATCATCTCCGGGTCCGACATGCGGGCGACGCCGCCCTGGACGCGGATGTCGGCAGGGACGCGCTCGAGCGCCATCACCGCGACTGCGCCGGACGCCTCGGCGATCTTCGCCTGCTCGGCGTTGACGACGTCCATGATCACCCCGCCTTTGAGCATCTCGGCGAGGCCGCTCTTCACGCGCATCGTTCCGTACTCGGCCATCGACGCCAGTCTAGCTCTAGCCCTTGAGGCAGCGCGTGGCCGCGTCGGCCTCGTCGGCCTTCGGCGTGACCGTCCAGACGAGGACGGCGTTCCGGTTCGAGCTCATGATGTCGGAGATGTGCGGGCGCAGGCTCGGGGGGGCGTGCGACGTGAACGCCTCCTCGGTCGAGGCCACGGAGTCGGGGCCCGCCGTGAAGGCGATAGTGAGCACATTTCCGGTAGCGGAGGTCGCGCGAACGCCGCCGTTGTCGGCGAACCCGGCGATGAACCCGACCTTCGAGGGGTTCGTCAACACGCTGGTGAAGCCGGCTTTCGCGAAGCACGGCGCCGACGCCTTCGCGGTGAACGGCTTCGAGTTGCGGACGCCGCAGCCTGCGGCGACGAGCACTACGAGGAGCGCGAATCCGAGGCGGCGGGCCACGGCGCGACTGTAGCCGCGCAGCGGGACGGCCAATGGAAGAATCGCCGGGATGCAGCCGTGGTCACGCGATCTCGTGGGGCGCCTCGACGAGCACGAGTTCGAGAGCGAGGCCCTCCGCGGCAACCGGCTCGGCGACCCGCACCGGCGGCCGCTCTGGGTGTACGCGCCGCCGGGCGCCGACGAGACGCCGCTGCCGGCGATCTACCTGATCCAGGGGCACACGGGCCAGGTCGACATGTGGCGCAACCGCTCCGCCTTCCGCCCGAACGTACTCGAGCTCGTCGACGCGCTCTTCGCCGACGAAGGGTGCCCTCCGGCGCTCGTCGTCTTCGTCGACGCGTGGACGTCGTACGGCGGCTCGCAGTTTCTCGACTCGCCGGCCGTCGGCAACTACCACACCTATCTCTGCGACGAGGTCGTGCCGTTCATCGACTCGCACTACCGCACGCTCCCCGGCCCAGCTCATCGCGGAATCGCCGGCAAGTCGAGCGGCGGCTACGGGGCGATGGTCACGCCCATGCTGCGCCCGGACCTTTTCGGCGCGCTCGCGACGCACGCGGGCGACGCGCTCTTCGAGCTTTGCTACCTCCCGGAAATTCGCGACGCGGTGCGCGCGCTGCGGGACGCGTACGACGGGTCGTTCGACGCGTTCTGGCAGGACTTCCGCTCACGGCCCGCGTTCACGAAGAGCACGGACTTCTCGCTGCTCAACATCTATGCGATGGCGGCGTGTTACTCCGCGAACGCGGACGGAAGCGTCGATCTGCCGTTCGACACGGCTACAGGCCAGTTGGACGACGCGGTGTGGGCCCGCTGGCTCGCGTGGGACCCCGTGCGGATGGTCGCCGGCCACGCCGACGCGTTGCGCGGGCTGCGCGCGATCTACATCGACTCGGGCAAGCGCGACCAGTACTTCCTCGACCTCGGTGCCGAGGGCTTCCGCTGCGCGCTCGAGCGGATCGGCGTCACCGACGTCTTCTTCGAGCTCTTCGACGGGACGCACTCGAGCATCGAGTACCGCTACCCGATCGCGCTCCGCTACCTCGCCGAGCGGCTCCAGCCGACGTAGGTCGCGTTCCGGAGGTGCTGCGGCACGTCGCCGCGCTGGAGGCTGCCCTGCACCTGCGCGAGGACCTGTCCGCGGTACTCGCTCGTCGTCTTCCACGTGTACGTCTCGTGCTGCGGCATGAAGGTGATCGCCTGGATCGTCCACGTGTCGGAGCGGGCGGCGCGGACGGCGGCGATGCCGATGTCGACGAGGCGGAGGAGCAGGCGGGGGATCAGCATCACGAGCCAGACGACGGCGTTGACGATCGCGAACACCGCGGAGGCGGCGGCGACGGTGCCGGGATACGGGCCGTGTTCGTCGAGGAGGTCGGTGTCCCACTCCCCGCGGTCGCCGACCTCGAGCTTGTAGGCGTAGATCTCCCACTCGCGTCCGTCCGGTGCGGTCAGTCGGGCCGAGGGCCGGAAGACGCTCACGAGTACATTGTCGCCGCATGCGAGGGCTCGAGGGCAAGCGCGTCGTCGTCACCGGCGGCACGAGCGGCATCGGTGAGGCGACGAGCCGCCGGTTCCTCGACGAGGGCGCGCGCGTGGTCGCGCTCGCGGTCGGCGAGGACGAGGTCGCGACGGCGCCGGAGCGGATCCCCGGGATCGAGGCGCTGCGGTGCGACGTCGCCGACGCGGCAGCCGTCGAGGGTGCGTTCGCGCGCGCCGACGAGCTGCTCGGCGGTCTCGACGTGCTCGTCGCGAACGCCGGGATCTCGATCCGCAAGCCGTTTCTCGAGATCGAGGAGGCCGACTGGCGGCGCGTGCTCGACGTCAACCTCACCGGCGTCTTCCACTGCGCGCAGCAGGCGGCGCGGCGGATGGTCGCGGGCGACGGCGGCGTCATCCTGATGACCGCGTCGACGAACGGACTCACCGGGCACCCCTTCTACGCGGACTACAACGCGTCGAAGGCGGGTGTGATCCTGCTCGCGCGGACGATGGCGCTCGAGCTCGCACCGGCGGTGCGCGTGAACGCGGTGTGCCCGGGCTACGTGCTGACGCCGATGCAGAAGGCGGAGTACACGGACGAGATGCTCGCCGAGGTGAACGCCGGCATCCCGCTCGGCCGCCACGCGAGCCCTGAGGAGATTGCCTCGCTCTTCGCGTTCCTCGCGAGCGATGACGGCGCCTATTTCACCGGCGCCGTCATCTCGGTCGACGGCGGCGAGACCGCCTAGCGGTTACGCGGCCGTCAAGCCGACGGGGCAGGCAACGCCCGTGCCGCCGAGCCCGCAATAGCCGTTCGGGTTCTTCGCGAGGTATTGCTGGTGGTACGGCTCCGCGTAATAGAACGGCCCGGCCGCGGCGATCTCGGTCGAGATCTCGCCGTAGCCCACCTTCGCGAGCTCGCCCTGGAACATCTCGCGCGACGCCTCGGCGGCGGCGAGCTGCGCATCGGTCGTCGCGTAGATCGCCGACCGGTACTGCGTGCCGGCGTCGTTGCCCTGGCGCATGCCCTGGGTCGGGTCGTGGTTCTCCCAGAAGAGCCGGAGGATCTCCTCGTAGCTCGTCTCGTTCGGGTCGAAGACGACGAGGACCGCCTCGGTGTGACCGGTGCGGCCCGAGCAGACCTCTTCGTACGTCGGGTTCTCGGTGTAGCCGCCGGCGTAGCCGACGGCGGTCGTGTAGACGCCGGGGGCGCGCCAGAAGACGCGCTCGGCGCCCCAGAAGCAGCCCATGCCGACAACGGCCGTTTCGAGGCCGGCGGGGAAGGGCGGGGCGATCGGGTTGCCGAGGACTTCGTGGCGGGCCGGGACGGGCATCGCCTCGTCGCGGCCGGGCAGCGCGTCCTCGGGCCGGACCATGGTGCTTGGCTTGCTGAAGAGATACATGTCTCTTCAGTCTGCCTGGGGGAGATTTCGTTACGCGGCTTGCGCGCAGACGAAGAACGAGCGCGGCGGCTTGCCCGCGGGGCGAGCCCCGACGTGCTGCTGCCCCTCGATGCGCCAGCCGCCGTAGCCCTCGAAGACGACGACGTCGCCCTCTGCCGGCGGATTGGACAGCCGCTTCTCGTCGATCGACCAGCGGCCGTCCGGGAAGACGAGCTTGAAGCTGTAGCGGACGGGCTCGGGCATCACCTGATACGTCGGCTCCCGTAGGAGCGCGGTGTATCCCTCGATGTGCGCCAGCGCGTCGGACCGCCGCTGACGCTCGGCATCCGTGCCAATCGCCTCGAGACCCTGCCGGCTTGCGCTCAGCACGCGCTCGAGCGCCTCGGCGTTGCGACCCGCGAGTTCGCCCTCCACAACTATTGTCATCATCGAGCCTGGCCCCCGGCGCCTCCCCCAACATGGGGATCAGAGGACTCGGAAACACGGGAAACGGGCCTCCGGGCTGAGCCCGGAGCTCGACCTCTTACTGGAGCAGCCCGCAGTCCGTTTCGGGATGGGTCACCTGCCAGATACGAAGGTGCAGAAGCACCTCGTATCGCTCCTGCTCCCGGGTGGGCGCATCACGCCGCGCCACCTCGACCATGCCTCCGCCCACGGCTTCGACCTGGAAGCCTGAGCGCCGGTAGTGCGCACAGAGGTCTTCCACCAGGTCGACGTTGTCTACGCGAATGAGCATTGCCGCTGGCGACGAAGTGGGGCTGGAAGAGAAAGGGGGCGAGCCGCCGCAGGCTCACCCCCTCACGTTCCGCGGTGGCGCTCTCGCCGCATCGGAGCGCCGGCCGTTTCGTCTTCGCGGGCCCCCGCCGCATCGGGGCCCGCTGTAGAGGGGTCATCGTCCTACGGGCATCGGTTCACGGATCACTGAATCGGTGGTTCACTCTTTCGATTCACCCGAACGAGTCTCCTACCGATGCACGGAAGGGTCGATGTCTCTTCCATACAGGGGAGAGCTGGCCGCAGACTCTCGACTGTTCGAAGAGCCGATGGACGTGGGAGCCGCAGCCCCGCACATCGGCTCTTCTTTTGGTCCGAGCGGCGAGGGGCGTGGCCGTCGGTGTGCGGGTTTGTACGGATGCCCGCAGTCCGCGCTGGGAGGAAGTGTCCAAGCGTCGGCTCCCTGCGCATCCCAAAATGTCGGGAGCCTTCCAACCCGATAGAACGCCCGAAGGCTCGACGCATGGCCTTCGGGCGTTTCTTTGCGCTCGTGATGGTCCTAACTGGGCATCTTTCAAACCCGCCGGAACCCCTGGCCGGCCTCCTGTCCTTCTTCGAGCTCGTCCGCGAGAAACCGAAGAAGCGGCAGAAGACGTAACTATTGTAACAAGTCCGGCTCCGGGATCCCTAAGGCTTTGCATGCCCACGGCAGCGCGACTTCAAGTTGCTCTCGCTGAAACTGGCGAACAGTCGATCCCTCCCACGGGTCAGGTTGTGGTGCTTGCCTGGCGAAGAAGCCGGCGATCGCCGCGAGCATTTCCGGCTCCGCAACTGTCACGTCCCATGGATCTGGCCCGCCTTCGAGATTCAGGCTTGGCAGCCAAAACAAGAGGTCGTACTTGCCGTTGCCGACTCGAGCCAGGTTCCAGTCAACGACCTTTACCTGCGGCCCGACAAGGCACAGGTTGTCGCTTCGTATATCGAGGTGGAGGAGCTGATTGCCCTCCCACTCGGCGGCATTCTCTGCTTCCACAAGCGAGGAGAGGTAGGTGTCTATCCAGTCGCGGCTCGCGATGCCAAGCGATGCAAAACCATCGGGCGACTGCGCGACTGCGTACCACCCAGAGTGCCGGTCCTTCTCCGCCGCTAGAGATCCCACGAAGTCAGGTGCGCTCGTGTGGTTGATCTGGCTGACAGTCTCTTTGACCCGCTCGATCTTCTTATCGGTCCAAGGCGGAGGCCACTCCGCCGAACTCAGGTCTTCGATGAAGAGCACTGGGTACTCGCCAGCAGCATCCCAGCCAAAGTACTCCGGCATGAACGCGGCAGTAACCGTTTCGTACATCCTCCGCTCAAGATCAAGCCAGCGCCGGGTGTCTTCATTCACCGCTTCCTTGGCGAAGAGCGTCTGACCGTTGGCGAGCGTGACTAGCCATCGCCTGTTAGCCGAGTAGCCGCCCAGAATCGGCCGCCATTCAACGGCTCGGGCGGAGACCAATCGTTCTGCGGCTCTGAGCGTCTCTTGTCTCGGAAGCTCTGAAC
>JBGPLW010000167.1:0-6195 GCA_041486645.1 Gaiellaceae bacterium
GCGGCGTCGGCGCTTGTTCGGCTGTTGCTTCGGTGCGGGGAGGTTCTCGGAGAGAGCACGGGCCACTTCCTGCACCGTGCCGAGCTCCTCACGGGCTTCGTCGATGAGCTTGTTCGCGCGCGGCGTGTAGCCCTCCGCGGACGCGAGCAGCGCCGCGCCGATGTGGATCGGTTGGTCGCGCCCCGTCTTCACGAGCTTGGCTGCGTTCTCTTCGTGGCGGTGGCCGCGCGAGTTCGCGAGCGCGCCGAGCAGCCGCTTCGCCTCGGGGAACTCGTTCGACGCGCGGCGGTCCTGCACCTTGCGTGTCGCGCGGGCGAGCTTCCACGTCCAGCGCGCGAGGATCTGATCCGGCGCGTCGGGTTTCCCTTCCGCGATCGCGCGCAACAGCACGCGGATCCCGGGGAGCCGTTCCTTCTCCCACGTCGGCGCCGACGTCACGAGCGTGACGAGGTCGTCGAAGTCCGCGCGGTCGACGCGCATCGACACGCGGTCCTGGAGCGCCATCATGCGCAAGCGGCGGTTCGGATTCTCTGCGGCGCACGTCGCGAGGAATTGCTCGAGCGCGCCCTTCGACGCGCGCCCTTCGGCGAGCTTCTGCACGAACGACGCGCGCTCGTCGAAGCGAATCTGGCGGCCCGCGATCGTTGCCCAGTAGCGCTGCTCGTCGTCGTCGAGATAGCGCGGGTCGACACGTTGCCATTCGCGCTGGATCACCGCGATGCGGCGGCGGACGTCGGGCGTCACCGGCACGAGCCACGGCGCCGGCGTCAGCCGGCGCCGTGCGCGTCGTTGCGAGCGGCGGCGCGGAGCCGGAGTGACCCGAGCGCCTTCGCGGTAGAAGTCTGCGTCGAGCAGCGAGTGCAGCGAGACCACGCGCTCGTTGTGCGTCGCACCTTTCGGGACGAAGTCGACGACGATGCCCGCCTCTTTGCGCGGATGGAGGCGCATGATGCGGCCGATCCGCTGCTGGTAGACGCGTTTCGACGCGGTTGGCGCAAGATGCATGCACACCGTTGCGCGCGGTGAGTTCCAGCCTTCGGCGAGCAGCTGTGCGTTGATGAGCACGTTGATCTCGCCGCGCTCGTACGCCGCGAGCGTCTCGGCGAGGCGGACAGGCGGCGTGCGTCCCGAGACCGCTTCCGTCTTGATCCCCGCAGAGCGGAACTCCTGCGCGAGGTTGTAGGCGTGGTCGACGCCGGCCGCGTAGACGATCCCCGGCGTGTTGTCGAAGCGGTCGCGATACAGACTCGCCGCAGCCTGGTTCAGCGCCTGGTGGTCGAGCGTCTTGGCCAGGATCTCCTGGTCGAAGTCGCCGCCGACGATCGGCACCGAGTTGATCGCAGCGACGGGCGGCACGCGCAGGCAGCGCAGCGGCGCGATCAGGCCGCGGCGCGCAGCGTCCTGGAGCGGCAGGTCGTCGACCGACGCGGGGAAGACGTCGGACACCTGTTTGGCGATCAGCTGCTCGGTCGCGGTCATGCCGATGTAGAGCGGCTCCGGGAACGAGCGGATCGCCGCGGATGTCTTCTCGCCGAGCGCGGTGTGCGCCTCGTCGCAGATCACGAGCTGGTAGGCGTCGCGGCTGATCGAGCCGACGTGCCGCGCGAACCACGCGTACGTCTGAATCGTCAGTGGGTTCGGCTTCAGCGGCTCCATGCCGGTCACGATCGCGGCGGCGAATCGGTCGCCGTACCCCTCGGTCTTGAGGTCGCGGTCGAACTGCGAGACGAGCAGGCGGCGGTGCGTGAGGATGAGGACGCCGAGGGTGCGCGCGCCGTCGACGAAGCCGGCGGCCGCGATCGTCTTGCCGGATGCCGTCGGGTGACGGAAGCGGTAGCGGCGGACCGCGCCCGGATCCTCTGCGGCCGAGCGCTCTTCCTCGAGCGGCTCCTCGCCCTCTTCTCCCTCGTCCGGAACGGCGTCGTCGTCCTCGTCCTCGTCGACGTCCGGCTCGATCTCCTCGACGGCGGCGTGGCCGTTGCCGTTCCCGTTCAGCTCCTCTTCGCGCTGCGTCGCCGCGATCAGCTCGGTGAGCATCCCTGCGAGCGCGTCGATCTGGTGGCGGCGAAGCGGCGTGCCGGCGGCCGTGTGGGGCTCCGGATCGGCGAGCACGCGCTCGAGGCCGAGCATCAGGCCGTAGCGCACCTTCCAGGGCGAGCTCGGCTCGCGGCGCCCGGCGTCGATCTCGGCGATCGCGTCGTCGAGCGCTCGGCGCCGTGCGGTGCCGGGTGCGAGCACCTGCGCCGTGTCCTCGCCCTCGCGAAGGAACGGCTCGCCCGCCCACGCTTCAGCGCGGTAGGCAGCGGCGGCGAGTGGATCCGCCGCCTCGGAGAGGATGGTCGGCTGGGTGGCTTCCTGCATATGCGCAGCACGTCGTTCGTGCTGCAGAACCTCGAAAGGTGGAGCGCTCGCTGATTCCCCTGGGCGAGCAGCGCCGTCCCCAAGCATACCCCCGGCGGCGGGGGCGTCAACTACCCGATGGGGGCTCCGGAGCCGCCCATGCCGCCGAACACCGCGAACGGGTTCCCGGGAACGGTCTCCCAGACGAGCTCGCCGCCGGGCTCGACCTCGCCGTGGACGCGGGCGGCGAGCGCCTCGGCCTCCTCCTTCGAGGCCGTGCCGACGATCAGGTACCGCCAGCGCCGCTCGACGGCGTAGCCCTCCTGCTCGAGCCGGTCGGCGAGGTCGCGTGCGTCGCCGTGGGAGGCCATGCCGACGCGCACCTCCCAGGGTGCGTAGCCGCGCTCGATCGCCTCCTCCTCCCACGTCTCGGTAGGCGGTTCGTCGCTCCAGCGATCCTCGTCGTCGAGCCAGCGCTCGACCGGACCCGTGAACGCGGCGGTGTCGTTGTCGCGCAGCTCGGCCTGGATGACGGAGCGGGCGTCCTCGGCCTCGGCGTGCGTTGCGGCGTAGACGAAGAGGTCGTCGCCGTCGCGTGACACGACGAGGCGCCGAGCCTCGAGGTCGCTCGCGAGGTCGGCCGCCTCGCCGCTCAGCCCGAGTCCGAGCCGGTCGAGGAGCCCGCCCGCGTTCTCATCCTCGACGTCGATCCTGATGCGGTAGTCGTCTTTCGCCACTACGCGGGGATCTTGCCTACATCGGCGAGGGTGCCGCCGGACACTCGCGTCGAGATGCCCAGCTGGTCGAGGTGCTTCGTGATCCCGCCGAGGAAGAAGGGATAGCCGGCGCCGAGGATCAGGCAGGCGTCGACGTCCGCCGCGGCGCCGACGACGCCCTCGTCGAGCAGGTGGCGGATCTCGTCGGCCGCGGCCTCGAGCACGTCCTCGCGGATCTCGTCGACCGTCCGGCGGGCGTCACCGACGAGCACCGGCTCGTCGTTTCCCTCCGCGAGCCGCGCGAGGGTCGGCGAAAGCGCGAAGCGGTCGGGGTAGGCCTCGTGCATCGTCTCGAGCACGTGGTTGGCGACGCGCGGGCCGACCATCTGCAACACGACTGACGGCGCCATCGGCATGCCGAGCGAGAGCATCGCCTCGTCGGTCTCCTCGACCGTGTTGCCGTTCTCGAGCGCATCGAGCAGGACGCGCGTGACCCGCGTGAGGACGCGGTTGACCACGAAGCCCGGCGCATCGGCGACGAACACGCCGCGCTTCTTCAGCTTCTTGACGACGTCCCACGCGGTTGCGAGCACCTCGGGAGTCGTCTGCGGTGTGCGCACGATCTCGACGAGCGGCATCAGCGCGACGGGGTTGAAGAAGTGGAGCCCGACGTCGGCGCCCATCTCCTCGACGGAGAGCGACGAGGTGTTCGTTGCGAGAATCGCGTCGGGGGCGACGCGGCGCACGTCCGCGAACACCGCCCGTTTCACCTCGAGCTCCTCGAAGACCGCTTCGAGCACGAGGTCGCACCCCTCGAACTGCTCCCAGCCGGTGCCGCCGTCGACGAGCGTGGCGAGGAAGGGCTTCTTCGCGCCGACCTCCTCGCGAATCGTCGCGAGCGCCTCGTCGATACGCGCCTGCTCGATGTCGCGCAGCACGACCGGCACCTCGAGCCGCCGGACGAAGAGCGTCGCGAGCTGTGTCGCCATGAGGCCGGCGCCGACGATCCCGACCTTCTGCACGCGGCGCGGCTTCGCGTCGGGCAGCTCGGGCGGACGCTTCGACCGCCGCTCGACGACGGTGAACGCATACGCGGAGGCCTGCGCCTGCGGGCTGACGAGGAGCTCTGCCATGGCGGCCTCTTCTGCGGCGTACCCCTCTTCGATCGACCAATCCTGCGCGCCGGCGATCAGGTCGAGCGCGACATACGGAGCGCGTGTGGCGCCGTGCACCGCGTCGTCGACGCGGGAGCGCACCTTCCGTACCACCGTGTCGATGTCCGACCAGTCCGGCGCCGGCCGCTCGACCTCGCCGAGCTCCCGTGCGAACTGCAGCGACTCGTCGACGAACTCGACCGGCTCGAACAGGCGGTCGGCGATCCCGAGCTCGAACGCCTCGGGGGCGGTCAGGAGCTTGTTCTGGCGCAGCGGGTTCAGCACGATCACCTTCGCCGCGACCTCGGGGCCGATCAACCGCGGCAGGAGCTGCGTCCCGCCCCACGCCGGGATGATCGAGAGCGCCACCTCGGGGAAGCCGATGTGACGGACGTTCGAGGCGAGGGTGCGCGCGGTGCAGTGCAGCGCGAGCTCGAGCCCGCCGCCGAGCGCCGCGCCGTTGATCGCGGCGACGGTCGGGAACGGCAGCGCGCGAATCCGACCGAAGAGCCCATGCCCTGCGCGGATGCCTTCGCGCGCGTCGCCTGCCGAGCGCGTCTTCGTGAACTCGTCGATGTCGGCGCCGACGCAGAAGACGAACGGTTTGCCGGTGAAGACCGCCGCCGTCCAATCGCCCTGTTCGAGCTCGTCGAGCACGCGCACGGCCGACTCGAACGCGGAGCGGCCGAGCGTCGTCGGCTTGCGGTAGTCCTCGCCGTTGTCGATCGTCACGAGCGCGACCGAGCCGACGGCGTTCAGCTTGAAGACGGTGTCGCTCATTTCCGCTCCGGCACCGGCAAAGCCGGTACCTCCGCTCCTTGTCGGGCTCCGTCGAGCCTACGCCCTTGAACGTTCTCCCAGAGGATCGCGCAGCCCATGCCCATGCCGATGCAGAGCGCCGTCAGGCCGTAGCGGCCGCCGCGCTCGCGCAAGCCGTACGCGAGCTGCGCGATCAGGCGCACGCCGGTCGCGGCGAGCGGGTGTCCGCAGGCGATCGCGCCGCCGTACGGATTGAGGCGCGGATCGTCGGCGGGAACGCCGAGTTCGTCGCACCACGTCAGCACCTGCACTGCGAACGGCTCGTTGAGTTCGAAGAGATCGACGTCGTCGATCGTCAGGCCGGCCTGCTCGAGCACGCGCCGCGTCGCCGGCACAGGCCCGTAGCCCATCAGGTGCGGCTCGACGCCCGCGTACGCGTATCCGACGAGTCGGAGCTTCGGCTTCAGGCCGAGCTCGGCCACCGTGTCCTCGGCAGCGAGGAACGACGCGGTCGCGCCGTCGGTGAGACCCGCCGAGTTGCCCGCCGTGACGCGACCGCCTGCGCGGAACGCCGGCTTCAGCTGCGCAAGCCCCTCGAGCGAGGTGTCAGGGCGGAGGAACTCGTCGCGCGCTGCGACCTTCCAGCCGTCGTCCGTGAACACCGCCATCGGCACGACCGTCTCCTTCATCACGCCGTTGTTCCAAGCGGCAGTTGCGCGCTCCTGCGACTGGAGCGCGAACGCGTCCGCACGCTCTTTCGTGATCGCGGGAAACGTGTCGTGCAGGTTCTCGGCCGTCTGGCCCATCGACGCGGCGGACTCGTCGATCAGCCGCTCCGAGACGAAGCGGGGGTTGAAGTCGACGTCCTCGCCCATCGGGTGATGCCCCATGTGCTCGATGCCGCCCGCGAGTGCGACGTCGACCGCGCCGAGCGCGATCTCGCCGGCGGCCGCGGTCACGGCGGTGAGCGCGCCCGCGCACATGCGGTCGACGGCGAAGCCGGGGACGCTCGCCGGAATCCCGGCGAGGAGCGCGACGTCACGGCCGAGCGTCAGCCCCTGGTCGCCGACCTGCGCCGTCGCCGCGAGGACGACGTCGCCGATCCGTTCGGCGGGGATCTCCGGGTTCCGACGCAGCAGCTCGCGCACCGCCTTCACGCCCATGTCGTCGGCGCGCGTCCGCCAGAACTGGCCCTTCGGCCCGGCCTTCCCGAAAGCCGTCCGCAC
>JBGPLW010000168.1:0-6160 GCA_041486645.1 Gaiellaceae bacterium
ATCGGGGCGGAGGCGATCCTGATGGGGAAGAACGAGGTCGAGGGCGTCTACGACGGCGATCCCCGCGTCGACAAGAAGGCGAAGTTCCTGCCCACCCTCACGCACCTCGAGGCGATCGAGCGCGGCCTGAGGGTGATGGACACGACCGCGCTCTCGCTCTGCATGGACAACAAACTGACGATTCACGTCTTCGAGCTCGCCGACGGCAACATCGGCCGTGTCGTCGCAGGCGAGAATGTCGGCACGGTCATCGAGACAGCGTAGGAGGGCACGAGCATGGCAACCGTCGACGAGCTGATCAACGACGCACAGACGCGCATGGGCAAGTCGGTCGAGCATTCGCGCGACCAGTTCGGCACGGTGCGCACGGGCCGCGCGTCGGCATCGCTGCTCGATCGCATCGAGGTCGACTACTACGGCACGCCGACGCAGCTCAAGCAGCTCGCGACGATCGGGGTGCCCGACGCCCGCATGCTCACGGTGCAGCCGTTCGACCCGAGCTCGATCAGAGCGATCGAGAAGGCGATCCAGGAGTCGGATCTCGGCCTGACGCCGTCGAACGACGGCAAGATGATCCGCCTGCCGATCCCGCAGCCGACGGAGGAGCGCCGCAAGGAGCTCGTCAAGATCGTGCGCGGGCTCGCCGAGGAGCACCGCATCGCGGTTCGCGAGATCCGGCGCGACGCGATGAAGCACCTGAAGGATCTCGTCGACAAGGGGGAGGTCGGTGCGGACGAGGAGCGCCGGGCCGAAGAGCGCGTGCAGAAGCTGACCGACGACCACACGAAGCAGATCGACGAGCATCTGAAGCACAAGGAAGCCGAGGTCATGGAGCTTTAGATGGTTGATCGGCAATTCAACGCCGCCGCGGCAATCACCGACCAACCATCTAGATGACCGCGTCGCCCGGCACTGACGCCGACCCGGCCGCCCAGCACGGGCTGCCGGAGATCGCGCACGCCGTCGCGATCATCATGGACGGTAACGGCCGCTGGGCCGCAGGCCACGGTGTCTCCGTCGCTGAAGGACATCGCGCCGGCTCGCGCGCGTTGCGCCCCGTCGTCGAGACGGCGATCGATCTCGGCGTCGAGTCGCTCGCGGTGTACGCGTTCTCGACCGAGAACTGGACGCGGTCGGCCGACGAGGTGTCCGCGCTCATGGACATCTTCGGCGAGACGATCGACCGCGAGCTTCACGATCTCGCGAAGGAGGGTGTGCGCACGCAGTTCGTCGGGCGGCGCGACCGCGCTCCCGACTGGCTACAGGTGAAGATGCGGGAGCTCGAGGAAGCGACGGCCGGCGAGACACGGCTCGCGTTGTGGATCGCGTTCGACTACGGCGGCCGCGCCGAGATCGTCGAGGCTGCGCGCCGGCTCGCCGAGAATGGGGAAGAGGTGGACGAGGCATCGTTCGCGCGTGCGCTCTACTCGCCGGACATGCCGGATCCCGATCTCGTGATTCGAACCTCGGGCGAGCTGCGCGTCTCGAACTTCCTGCTCTGGCAGTCGGCGTACGCGGAGTTCATCTTCACCGAGACGCTCTGGCCCGACTTCGGCCCGGACGAATTTCGCGCCGCGATCGAGGATTACGCGAGTCGCCGCCGTAGATTCGGCGGCAGATGAGCGGAACGTTCTCCCGCGTCCTGGTCGCGATTGTCGGCCTGCCAGTCGTGCTCGGCGCGGTGTGGGCCGGCGGCTGGTGGCTCTTCGCGCTCGTCACCGCGGCTGGGATGATCGCCGTGCACGAGTTTGTGACGATGGCGCGGCCGCTGCGACCGCTCGCGCCGGCGGTCTACGTCGGCACGGTGCTCGCGCTCGTCGGCGCTGAGAAGGGCGGGCTGCCGTGGATGCTCGGCGGCTTCCTGTCGTGCTTCATCGTCGCGTTCGCGCTGAACGCGGTGTCGAAGACCCGCGCGCCGGCCACGTCGTCTGTCGGCTCGACGGTGCTCGGCGCCGCGTGGATCGGCTTCGGACTCGCGCATCTGATCTTGCTGCGCCGCATGCACGACGAACCGCGCGTGCTCGCCTTCGCCGTGCTCCTGACCGTGTTCGCCGCCGACACGTTCGCGTACTTCGGCGGCCGGCTCATCGGGCGGCACAAGATGGCGCCGACGCTCTCCCCGGGAAAGACGTGGGAAGGCTTCTTCATCGGCTCGCTCGCCGGCATCTTCGTCGCGTTCGTCGCGCTCTACCAGGATCGCGGCCACTACCTCGTCATTTGGCAGGCGGTCGTCCTCGGGCTTGTCGTCGTCCTCGCCGCGGCGGCCGGCGACCTGTTCGAGTCGATGCTGAAGCGCGACATGCAGGTCAAGGACACGGGCCGACTGCTCGGCGGCCACGGCGGCATTCTCGACCGGGTCGATGCCCTGCTCTTCGCCTCGGTCGCGGCGTTCTACGTCGTGCTCGGCTTTCACTACGCCTAACAGCAACCAGGTTTCAACCTGGTTGCAGTCGTCGGAACGACTGCAACCTGACTGAAGTCAGGTTGCGGCTGTCCGTCTGCCTACACTGAGCCGATGAAACGCGTAGCACTGCTCGGCGCCACCGGCTCGATCGGCCGCCAGGCGATCGAGATCGTCGAGGCGCACCCGGAGCTCGAGCTGTGCGCCGCCGCGTCGGGCTCGACACCGCTCGACGACGTCGACGCGCCGCTGAAGCAGGTCGGCGGCGACCTCACCGAGCTGCTCGATCGCGCCGAGCCGGACGTCGTCCTGAACGCGGTCGTCGGGTTCGCAGGCATCCACGCGACCCTCTGGGCGATGGAGCACGGCGTCGACCTTGCTCTCGCAAACAAGGAGTCGCTCGTCGCCGCCGGCGAGCTCGCGACCGAGGCACAAGCTCGCGGCGGCGGGCGGACATTCCCGGTCGACAGCGAGCACTCGGCGCTCTTCCAGTGTCTCGAGGACCGGCGGCCGGAGCAGGTGCACACGCTCGTCCTGACGGGATCCGGCGGCCCCTTCCGCGGCCGCACGCGCGACGAGCTGCTCAACGTGACGCCGGACGAGGCTCTCGCACATCCCACGTGGCGCATGGGCCCGAAGATCACGGTCGACTCCGCCACGCTCGCGAACAAAGGGCTGGAGCTCATCGAGGCGCACTTCCTCTTCGACATCCCCTACGACCGGATCGAAGTCGTGCTCCAGCCGACCTCGATCGTCCACTCGCTCGTCCGCTTCCGCGACGGCGCCGCTCTTGCTCACCTCGGCTATCCCGACATGCGCGTGCCGATCTCGTTCGCACTCACCTATCCCGACCGCGCGGCGACGCCGCTGCAGCCACTCGACTTGACGGCGCTCACGCTCGCGTTCCAGGCACCCGATCTCGAGACGTTCCCGATGCTCGCACTCGCGCGCGACGCGGGGGAGAAGGGCGGCACGTATCCGTGCGCCTACAACGCTGCGAACGAGGTGGCCGTCGCCGCGTTCCTCGCCGGCCGGTTGCCGTTCCTTGGCATCGCCGAGGTCGTCGCCGACGCGCTCGCGCGTGCCGACGGCTCGCCCGCGCGCGATCTCGAGGAGCTCGTCGATGCAGACCGAGCCGCACGCGCCTTCGCCGACGAGAGGCTTGCCGTCGCATGACCTGGCTCGTCGTCTCCGTCGGCCTCCTGCTGCTCGTGTTCCTGCATGAGCTCGGCCACTTCACCGTCGCGCTCGCGGTCGGCATTCGCCCGCGCTCGTTCTATGTCGGGTTCCCGCCGGCGATCGCGAAGGTCAAACGCAAGGGAATCGAGTACGGCATCGGCGTGATCCCGCTCGGCGGGCTTGTCCGGATTCCGGGCATGCATCGCCCTGCGCCGCACGACCTCGTCGCATTCACGGCGACGGCGGTGCGCGAACAGCCGGGGCTCTCGGCGTACGTGCAGCGTGTCCGCCGACCGCTCGAGACGGGCGACTACGCCGGCGCACGCGCCGCATTGCCGGAGCTGCGCAGCGAGGTGGAACGTGCGGAGCTGAGCGCGGGTGCACGCCGTTCGGCAAACCGCGCCGTGCGCGAGATCGACGAGGGCACTGGCGAAGACGCGTACTGGCGAGCGCCAACGTGGAAGCGCATCTCGGTGATCGCCGCGGGGCCCGTGATGAACATCCTCGTTGCGTTTCTCATCTTCACGATCGTCTACGTCACAGGCGCACCGACGGCCAACGCGACGACGCGCGTGGGCCAGGTCGAACGGAACACGCCGGCGGCGATCGCCGGCCTCAAGGCAGGCGACCGCGTCGTGGCCGTTAACGGAAAGGCGACGGCGACCTTCGAGCGCGTCTCCAAGCTCATCCGCGCGAGCCGCGGACGGCCGATCACGGTCACCGTGCGGCGCGGCGACTCGACCGTGACGCTCGGGCCGCAGGCGACGAAGCGCTCAGCGGACGGCCGGTGGATCTGGGGCTTCGTCCCTGCCACCGAGAAGGTGTCGTACCCATTCGGCCACAGCGTGCGCCTCGCGGCGAACGACTGCTGGCAGGTCGCCGCGGGAACGGTGCGCGCCCTCGGCGCGGTGTTCCAGAAGAAGGAACGCGGGCAGCTGACGAGCGCCGTCGGCATCGTGCGGGTCTCGCAGCAGGCGCTCAAGGTCGGCTTCAGCTACTACCTCCAGATCCTCGGGCTCGTGAGCATGTCGCTCGCGCTGCTGAACCTCCTGCCGTTCCTGCCGCTCGACGGCGGCCACATCCTCTTCTCCGTCATCGAGCGGATCCGGCGCCGCGCGGTGGCCCGCGAGGTGTACGAGCGCGTCTCCGTCGTCGGCTTCGGACTGATCCTGCTGCTGACGTTCATCGCGCTCTCGAACGATCTCGGCGGCGGGACGCCGCGCTAGCGGCACCTCAACATCCGCTGAGGCTGGGGTTCTCCGAAGCGCCCTGGCTAGACTCAACTCCAGTGGCCAGCGAGCGGCAGATCCGGGTCGGGGGCGTGACGATCGGCGGCGGAGCGCCCGTCGTCGTCCAGTCGATGACCCTCACGAAGACGCACGACGTCGAGGCGACGACGGCGCAGATCGCAGCGCTCGCGTCCGCCGGGTGCGAGGTCGTTCGCGTCGCGGTGCCGAAGCTCGAGGACGCCGAGGCGCTGCCGCGGATCGTCCGCTTCTCGCCGCTGCCGGTGATCGCCGACATCCACTTCAATGCGAGCCTGGCGCTGAAGGCGATCGACGCCGGCGTCGCGGCCGTGCGCATCAACCCGGGCAACATCGGCGGTGCCGACAAGGTGGCGCTCGTCGTCAAAGCGGCGAAGAAGGCCGGTATCCCGATGCGCATCGGCGCGAACTCCGGCTCGCTGCCGAAGCACCTCGCCGACCTCGCGCAGCACGACCAGGCAGAGGCGCTCGTCGAGGCCGCCCTCGAAGAGGTGCGCGTGCTCGAGAGCCTCGAGTACTACGACTTCAAGATCTCGGTCAAGTCGAGCCACGTGCCGACGATGATCCGCGCGTACCGGATGCTCTCGGACCTCGTTCCGTATCCGCTCCACCTCGGCGTCACGGAGGCGGGCACGCCGTTCTCCGGCTCGATCAAGTCCGCGGTCGGCATGGGCGCGCTCCTCGTCGACGGCATCGGCGACACCATCCGCGTCTCGCTCACCGCCGACCCGGTCGAAGAGGTCAAGACCGCGTTCGAGATCCTCAAGGCACTCGGGCTGCGCGAGCGAGGCCCGGTGATGATCGCGTGCCCGAGCTGCGGTCGCGACAACGTCGGCGTGCAGACGCTCGCGGAGACGGTCGAGGAGCGGCTGGCCTCGTATCCGCAGCACTTCGAGGTTGCCGTGCTCGGCTGCGCCGTCAACGGCCCGGGCGAAGCCGGAGACGCCGACTTCGGGATCGCGGGCGGCCGCGACGTCGGCTTCGTCTACGCGCACGGCCGCGTGCTGAAGAAGGTGAGCTCCGACATCCTGATCGACGAGCTCTTCTTCGAGATCGACAAGTGGATCGTCGAGGGCATGAATCGCCCGAAGCGGCTGAAGATGGCGAAGCCGGCGGCCCTCGCGATGGCCGAGGCGTCGCTGATTCCACTCGAGTAGCCTGCGCGGACAACAGATGATTGCCCGGGCCTCACAGCTTTTCCTGCCGACGCTTCGTGACGATCCTGCGGATGCGGAGGCTGCGTCGCACAGGCTCCTCGTGCGCGGCGGCTTCATCCGGCAGGTGAGCGCGGGGCTGTGGACTTTCATGCCGCTCG
>JBGPLW010000169.1:0-6129 GCA_041486645.1 Gaiellaceae bacterium
TAACATCGCACACTGCTCTGGGCGTGACGTGTGTGAACCGGGTTGTCTGGGGCGGGCAGGGAGTGACGTGGCCATGAACATCGCCGTGATCGGCGCGCAGTGGGGAGACGAAGGCAAGGGCAAGATCGTCGACCTGCTCGCGCAGGACTCGGACGTCGTCTGCCGCTACCAGGGCGGCCCGAATGCGGGGCACACGATCGTCGTCGGCGAGGAGACGTACAAGATCCGTGCGCTGCCGAGCGGCATCGTGCGCGGCAAGCCGTGCGTGATCGGCAACGGCTGCGTCGTCGACCCCGAGGTGCTGATCGGCGAGCTCGACGACTTCGAGGCGCGCGGCCACTCGACCGCCGCCGTCTACGTGTCCGGCAACGCGCACCTGATCATGCCGTGGCATCTCGCCATCGACCAAGCGAGCGAGCACAGGCTCGGCAAGCTCGCGATCGGCACGACGCGCCGTGGCATCGGGCCCTGCTACGCGGACAAGGCCATGCGGCTCGGCATCCGAGTGCAGGACGTGCTCGATCCGAAGATCCTGCGTCAGAAGATCGAAGTCGCGCTCACGGAGAAGAATCTCTGGCTGACGAAGGTGTACGAGAGCGAGCCGTTCGACCTCGAGACCGTCGCAGCGCAGTACGAGGGTTATGCGCAGCGACTGCGACCGTACGTCACCGACACGTCGCTGTACGTCGACAGCGCACTGCGCGACGGGAAGACGGTGCTCTTCGAGGGCGCGCAGGCGACGCTCCTCGATCTCGACCACGGCACGTATCCGTTCGTCACGTCGTCCAACCCCGTCGCCTCGAACGCGGCCACCGGTGTCGGCATCGGCCCGCGTCGCATCGACCACGTCATCGGCGTCGCGAAGGCGTACGTCACGCGCGTCGGCGAGGGGCCGTTCCCGTCGGAGATCCAGGGCGCCGACCAGGAGCGCATGCGCGAGCTCGGGCACGAGTACGGAACGGTCACGGGACGGAGCCGCCGGTGCGGCTGGCTCGACCTCGTCGCGCTGCGCTATGCCGTGCGCGTGAACGGCATCGACAAGCTCGCGCTGACGAAGCTCGACGTGCTCTCGCACTTCTCGCACCTCCCCGTGTGCACGCACTACACGTTGCGCGGCGGCGAGCAGACGCCCGACTTTCCCGCGCATCAGAGTGACTTTCACGCCGCGCAACCGGTGTACGAGACCTTGCCCGGCTGGGACGAGTCGCTCGACGGCTGCAGCTCGGTCGACGACCTTCCTGCCGCCGCGCGGCGCTACGTCGACTTCGTCGAGCGGGAGCTGGACGTCGAGGTGACCCTCGTCGGCACCGGCGCCGAACGGACGAGCGTCCTCACGCGCGCGTAGCGCGCGTCGCCCACGCACGCCCGCGCAGGCTGAACGCACCCGCCGGTTCGCCGACCTGACGGTGGAGCTCTTCGCGCGCGTCAGCGAGGCGCGCATCGTCGAGTGATTTGATCCAGGCACCCGCAGGGCCGGCGCCGTCCTCGAGCGTCGCCCAGAGCTCGTCGTAGCCCGAGTACTCCGACTCGACCTCGAGCGACTCGGTCTGCACGTCGGCGAAGCCGTCACCGGCGAACAGGCCTTCGATCTCCTCCCGTGTGCGGTAGAGCGTGCGCGCTTCCGTCGCCGCACTGTCGCCCGGAACGGCCTCCTGCGTGCGGTGAATGGCCGCGAGCATCTCCATGCCTGTGCGGTCCCACATGCACGTGGCAACGACGCCACCGGCGCGGACGACGCGCCGCATCTCGGCGATTCCGGCGGGTGCATTGTTCATGAACGTCACGACGAGCTGCGCAAGCGCAGCGTCGAAGGACTCATCGGCCCACGGGAGCTCCTCGGCCGGCGCCGCCCGAACGTCGAGGCCGGGAAGACGGCGCTCCAACGCGGCGACGAACGGCGGCGAGGGATCGGCCGCGGCAGCGTCTGCGCCGCGCCGGCCGAGCTCCGCCGTCAACGCACCCGTGCCCGCGCCGACGTCGAGCACGTGCTGGCCTTCCGCGATGCCGGCGAAGTCCGCGAAGACCAGCGCGAGCCGCACCGAGTAGCGGCCCATGAAGTTGTCGTAGGCGGTGTCAGAGACGTTGAACATCGTCCGGAGTATTCACGTTCAGGAGCAGCGATGCGTCGAGATCGACCGTCGCGACCTCGAGCTCACGGATGGCGTCGCGCAACGACAGTCTTCCACTCGCAAGAGCTCGCTCGAGCACGAGCAGCGCGCTGCGGCGATACGCACCCGGCAGGGGGCCGCTCGGTGGCACGGCGGCGTCGCGGCACGCATCGGCGAGGTCGTGGATCGCCTCGGCGGTGAAGCGCGGCACGTCGACGGGCAGCACGACCGCCACCTCGTAGCGCGCGGCGCGCAGCCCTGCGACGACGCCGGCGATCGGCGCCCGCACATCGGTCCCGTCGTCGAGCACGTCGAACGGCAGCTCGATGCCGTCCGTGAGCTTGCCGACCGCGATCCGCTCGTCGCAGGTGTCTCCGAGCAGCCGCCAGGCGCGCTCCGCGAACGTCTCACCGTCGATGAGCGCGAGCGCCTTCGGCGAGCCGAAGCGCGTGCTTGCGCCGCCGACGAGCAGAACGCCCGTCAGCGCTCGACGCGCCACGCCTCGGTGTAGACGTTCGCGCCGCCGTTGCGCACGAAGCCGCAGAGCGTGATACCGCGGTCGGCCGCGAGCGAGACCGCGAGGCTCGACGGCGCCCCGACGGCGACGAGCACCGGGCAGCCCGCGACGGCTGCCTTCTGCACGAGCTCGAAGGACAAGCGGCCGCTGACACAGAGCAGCGACTCGGCGAGCGGAAGCCGACCGTCGAGGAACGCCCGGCCGATCACCTTGTCGAGCGCGTTGTGCCGGCCGACGTCCTCGCGCGCGCAGAGCAGCTCGCCGTCCGCGGCGAAGAGGCCCGTCGCATGCAAACCGCCCGTGGCTGCGAACGCAGCCTGCGCCTCGCGCAGCCGGTCGGGCAGCGACGACACGAGCCCGAGCGTGACTCGAAGTTTCGACTCGACGCGCGGCGCCTCCACCGCGACCGCCTCGAGGGCGCCTTTGCCGCACACGCCACACGACGACGTCGTGTAGAAGCTCCGCCGGAGCCGCGCCGGGTCGAAGCCCGGCGCGTCGACATCAACGGTGTTTGCGGCGAGGTCGTCCGGCACGTGCGCCGCGGTCGGCCTCAGGCCTTCCGAGAGGCAGAAGCCGAGCGCGAGCTCCTCGTCGTGTCCCGGCGTGCGCATCGTCACCGCGACCGGCTTACCGCCGATGCGAATCTCGAGCGGCTCTTCGACGGCGACGTGGTCGCGCTCGCTCCGGCCGCCGGGCAGACGCAACACGTCGACCGCCGCAGCAGAGTACGGCGGAGCCTCCATGGACGGCAACTTACTCTCCGACTTCCGCGTGGAGGAGCGGAAGGGAGCCGCCGGCCTGAAAGCCGCCTAGGATCGGTCGGGTGAGGGTGCTTCTCGTCGGGTCGGGCGGTCGTGAGCACGCGCTGGCGTGGTCGCTCGCGCGCAGCGGCCGCCTGTCGGAGCTGCACGCCGCGCCCGGCAACCCCGGGATCGCGGAGCTTGCGAGCTGCCATCCCGTCCGGGCGGACGACCCCGCATCGCTCGTGCCGCTCGCCGCCGAGCTCCGGGTCGACCTCGTCGTCGTCGGGCCCGAGGCGCCGCTCGTCGCGGGCCTCGCCGACGAGCTCCGCCACCGCGGCCTCGCGGTCTTCGGGCCCGGCGCGGAAGCGGCGCGCATCGAGGGGTCGAAGGCCTTCGCGAAGGAGGTGCTCGACGCGGCCGGCGTTCCGACGGCCCGCACGCTCGCGGTCGCGCGCCCGCCGTGCGTCGTGAAGGCCGACGGGCTCGCCGCGGGGAAGGGCGTCTGGGTCTGCCACACGCAAGCGGAGCTCGACGCCGGCCTGCGCGCGGCGCAGACGCTCGGCCAGCCGTTCCACGTCGAGGAGCTCCTCGAAGGCGAGGAGGTGTCGATCTTCGCGCTCTGCGACGGGTCGCACGCGCTCGCGCTACCGGCGGCGCAGGACTACAAGCGGATCGGCGACGGCGACGAGGGCGCGAACACGGGCGGCATGGGCGCGTACTCGCCCGTGCCGCGCCTGTCCGACGTCGAGGTCGCGGAGCTCGTCGAACTTGCGCACGCCCCGGTGCTGAAGGAGCTCGCACGGCGCGGCGCGCCGTTCTCCGGCGCGCTCTTCGCCGGCCTCATGCTGACGGCCGACGGGCCGCGCGTGCTCGAGTTCAACTGCCGCTTCGGCGACCCGGAGACGCAGTCGCTCCTCCCCCGGCTCGAGGGCGACCTGCTCGAAGCGCTCACCGCCTGCGCCGCGGGCAATCTCGGGGGCGTGTCCCTCCCGGCGTCGAGCCAGGCTGCAGTGACGATCGTTCTCGCAGGCCGCGACTACCCGGAGCGCGGCGACACGGGCACGCCGATCGAGGGCATCGAGGAGGCCGAGGCAACCGGTGCGCTCGTCTTCCATGCCGGGACCGCGCTCCACGACGGGCGCCTCGTGACGAACGGCGGGCGCATTCTCAACGTCACTGCCCTCGGGGACTCCCTCACGGATGCACGGGCTGCCGCATACGACGCTGCATCGCACATAGATTTCGCCGGCGTGCAGTTCCGCCGGGATATCGCCAATGTCTGAGACCGTCGTCGGGATCCTCGTCGGCTCGGAGTCCGATCGGGAGCGCATGCAAGGGGCGATCGACGTTCTCGACGAGGCCGGCATCGGCTACGAGTTCGACGTCCGCTCCGCGCACCGGATGCCCGACTCCGTCGCCGAGTACGCGCGAACGGCGCGCGCGCGCGGCCTGCGCGTGCTCATCTGCGGCGCGGGCCTCTCGGCCGCGCTTCCCGGCGCGGTCGCCGCGCACACGGACCTGCCGGTGATCGGTGTGCCGCTGAAATCGAGCATGAGCGTGCTCGACGGTCTCGACGCGCTGCTCGCGATCGCCCAGATGCCGCCGGGCGTGCCCGTGGCGACGGTGGGCGTCGACAACGCGCGGAATGCGGGCGCGCTCGCGGTCCGCATCCTGCGCATGTAGCGATTGCGCAAGGACCGGCGCTCCCCCGGCCGCCGACCTGGGTCCGCTCTAGACTGCAGTCAGTGATCGCCCGCTATTCGCGTCCCGCCATGACCAGCATCTGGTCGGACGAGGGCAAGCTGCGGGCCTGGCTCGACGTCGAACTGGCGGCGACGGCCGCCTGGGCCGAGCTCGGGGTGGTCCCTGCGGAGGCCGCCCGGGCGCTCCAGGAGCGAGCCGTCCCGCCGAGCCCCGAGCGCGTCGCCGAGCTCGAGGCGACGCTCCACCATGACACCGCCGCCTTCGTCGACGCGGTCGCCGAACAGCTCGGCGAGGAGGGCCGCTGGTTCCACTACGGCCTGACCTCCTCCGACGTCGTCGACACCGCTCTTGCGCTGCAGATCCGCGCCGCGGGCGCGCTCATCCTCGAGGGCCTCGACCAGGCGCTCGCCGTCGTCGTCGCGCGCGCCGAGCAGCATCGCGCGACGCTCCAGATGGGACGGACACACGGCGTGCACGCAGAACCGACGACCTTCGGGCTGAAGCTCGCAGGCTGGGCGTTCGAGCTCGACCGGAACCGGCAGCGAGTCACCCGCGCGCTCGAGGGCATGCGCGTCGGCAAGTTCTCCGGCGCGGTCGGCACCTACGCAGCGACCGATCCCGAGCTCGAGCGCATCGCATGCGAGCGACTCGGGCTCGAGCCGGCACCGACCTCGACGCAGATCCTCCAGCGCGACCGCCATGCCGAGCTGCTCACGGTGCTCGCGATCGTCGCCTCGTCGCTCGACAAGTTCGCACTCGAGATCCGCCACCTCGCTCGAACCGAGGTCGCCGAGGTGCAAGAGCCGTTCGGCCGCGGGCAGAAGGGCTCCTCGGCGATGCCGCACAAGCGGAACCCCGTCGTCGCGGAGCGCATCTGCGGGCTCGCCCGCGTCGTGCGCGGCGCCGCGCTCGTCGGGCTCGAGAACGTCGCGCTCTGGCACGAACGGGACATCTCGCACTCCTCCGCCGAACGCGTCGTCCTCCCCGACGCGTTCCTCGCGGTCGACTACATGCTCGACCGCTTCGCGTGGCTCGTCGAAGGCCTGGTCGTTCGCGA
>JBGPLW010000170.1:0-6107 GCA_041486645.1 Gaiellaceae bacterium
ATCGGGCTGCTCAAGGAGGCGTTCTCGATCGCGCTCGACACCGGCCGGGACGCCGACGCGGCGCAGGCCGTCTCCTCGCTCGCCCAGATCCATCTGCGTACCGGCAACATCGAGCAGGCGGAAGGGCAGGCGCGTCACGCGCTGCAGCTGCTCGAAGGGCACGAGGACTATCTCGACGAGGTCGGCAACGTGCAGCTCGTCCTCGGGCGCGCGCTGCTCGAGCAGGACCGCCTCGACGAAGCGGAGGCGGCATTCACGGCGGCCGAGGCCAGCCTCGGTCAGCTCGGCTCCGCCGGCCATCGCGCCGCCGCATGGGTCGCTCGCGGCGATCTCGCGACGCGCCGTGGCGACGACAGGCTTGCAGCACACCTCTACCGCACTGCGGCTGAGGCACTCCAGGACGTCAGGTTCTAACGGTCAGAAAGGAGGTGTCAAACGTGACCAAAGCGCGCCTTATCTCCCTCCTCATTCTCGCGGTGAGCTTCTCGGCCTACCTCGGCTGGTGCTTGAAGCCGATCGGCTTCAACGACGGCGGTTTCTGGTAGACGGCGGGTCGGTCTGAGGGCCGATGCCGCCGTCGCGCGCCGCGCGGCGGCGGGTCGCTTGCCTCGACCCGCCGTACCGATGGTGCAGTTCCGAGGTCTTCACCGCGGCTGAACGGGGTCATCGATTTGAAGTGCGAACACGAAGAGCGCGTTGCCGCGCGCTCTGTTTTTTTGTGCGGCGCTGCTGTGACGTTCGTCAGTCGAACGCGCCTGCGTATGCGTTCAGCGCGGGCTGCCCGCCGAGGTGGGCGTAGAGCACGCGCGACCCCGGCCCGATCCGCCCCGTCTGCACGAGGTCGATGAGCGCAGCCATCGACTTGCCTTCGTAGACCGGATCGGTGAGCACGCCCTCGAGGCGGGCGCAGAGGCGGATCGCGGCGATCGTCTTCTCGTCCGGAATCCCATAGGTGCCTGCATGCCACTCGTCGAACAGCACGATCTCGGAGTCGTCGAGCTCACGTCCGAGCCCGATCGCCTCCGCCGTCGCGCGTGCGATGCGGGCCACCTGGTCCCGGGTCTGCTCCACGGTCGCCGAGCCGTCGATTCCCAGCACGGCACGCGGCCGTTCCTGCGCGGCGAAGCCGGCGATCATCCCGGCCTGCGTGGATCCCGTCACCGAGCAGACAACGACTGTGTCGAAGAAGATCCCGAGGTCGCGCTCCTGCTCGGCCACCTCGTCGGCCCAGCGCGCGAAACCGAGGCCGCCGAGCGGGTGGTCGGAGGCGCCTGCGGGGATCGGGTACGGCTTCCCGCCTGCCGCGCGCACGGAGTCGAGCGCCTCCTCCCAACTCGGCCGGAATGCGATGTCGAAGCCGGCGTCCGACAGCCGGACCTCGGCGCCCATGATCCGGGAGAGCAGGATGTTGCCGACGCGCTCGTAGCTCGGATCGTCCCAGTCGACCCAGTGCTCCTGCACGAGGACGCACTTCAGTCCGAGGTGCGCGGCGACGGCGGCAACCTGGCGCGTGTGGTTCGACTGGACGCCGCCGATCGACACGAGCGTGTCGCATCCCTGCGCAAGCGCGTCGGCGGCGAGGAACTCGAGCTTTCTCGTCTTGTTCCCCCCGTACGCGAGCCCGGAGTTGCAGTCGTCGCGCTTCGCCCACACGTCCACCTTGCCGCCGAGGTGGTCGCTCAACCGGGGCAGGCGATGCACCGGCGACGGACCGAAGAGGAGCGGGACGCGCGGAAATGCGTCGGTGCCCACTAGATGGTTGGTCGGTTGGCGGCGTTGAATTGCCGATCAACCATCTAAGCGCCGCTGAGCGGCACGTCGCCGTTCGTCGAGCCGGCCCGCTCGATCACGACCTGCGGCACCCGTGCGCGCGGCGACAGGCGCAGCAGCATGCGCACGACCTCCGCGCAGTCCTCGGGCTGGATCATCTCCTCGCTCGCGAGACCCGACCACTCGGCCATCGGTGTCGCGACGAAGCCGGGGCAGATCGCGACCGCGCGCACGCCGTCTGCGTCGAGCTCCTCGTTGAGCGAGCGCGTCAAGGAGATCACCGCCGCCTTGCTCGCGCCGTAGGTCGCGAGGCCCGGCGTCGGCAGCGTTCCCGCGATCGACGCGAGGTTCACGATCCATCCCTTGGACTCGCGCAAGAGCGGAATCGCCGCCTGCGTGACGAGGAAGAGCCCGCGCACGTTCACGCCCATCTGGAGGTCGAAGTGCTTCACCGGCAGGTTCTCGACGGTGCCGCCGATGCCGATGCCGGCGGAGTTGACGAGCATGTCGAGCCGCCCGAACCGATTGCGGTGCTCGGCGACGAGACGCTCGCAGTCGGCGGCGTCACCGACGTCTACTGCAATCGCAGCTGCTCCGAGCTCCTCCGCTGCGGCCTGCACCTTCTCCGGCCGGCGCGACGCGAGCGTGAGCGCGAAGCCTTCGTCGCGGAGCATGCGCGCGATCGCGAGGCCGATTCCCGACGAGCCGCCCGTGACCAGTGCCGCGCGATCCATATGGGTTGTTTATCAGGAAGGCAACACTCCGTGAATCGCGAACCTTGCGTCCGAGGGGTGCCGTTTCTGTTGTTGGTGCTCCTCACTCTCCCCTAGAAGACGGCGGCTTCGGCCGCCGTCTTCGTACCATGGGTCGGATGGCGACACTCACAAGCCTGACGGCGGGGGGAGGCTGCGCTGCGAAGTACTCGGCGTCGCGGCTCGAGGAACTGCTGAAGGGATTCGTCCCGGTCGAAGCGGAGAACCTGCTCGTCGGCCTCTCGCCCGCCGACGACGCGGCCGTGTACAAGCTCGACGACGAGCGTGCGATCGTCTTCACCGTCGACTTCTTCCCGCCGCTCGTCGACGATCCCGCGACCTTCGGCCGGATCGCCGCGACGAACGCGTTGAACGACGTGTTCGCGATGGGCGGGACGCCGCTACTCGCCCTCTCGATCGCGGCGTTCCCGGAGGAGCTGCCGACGGAGGTGCTCGGCTCGGTGTTCGCCGCTGCGGCGGAGCAGGTGGCTGCGGCGGGCGCGATCCTCGCCGGCGGCCACACGATTCGCGACGCCGAGCCGAAGTACGGGCTCGCCGTCGTCGGCACGGTGCACCCGCGGGGGATCTGGCCGAAGAGCGGCGCGCGTGCGGGTGACGCGCTTTTCCTGACCAAGCCGCTCGGTACGGGCCTCGTGCTTGCAGGCCACGGCAAGCAGCTCGTATCGAACACGGACTTCGACGCTGCGGTCGAGTGGATGACGACGCTGAACGCGGACGCCGCGTCCGTGTTGCGTCCATTCTCGCCGAACGCGGTGACCGACGTCACCGGCTTCGGCCTCTTCGGGCACGCGCACGAGATGGCGGAGCGATCGGGCGTGCGCATCGTGCTCGACGAGCTGCCCGCCCTCGGTGGCGCGCTCGAGGTTGCGCGCGCGGGCGTGCGCACGGGCGGCGACCCGCGGAACCGCGAGTTCGCGCCGATCGAAGCGGACGGCGTCGCGGAGGAGCTGCTTGCGCTCGGCTACGACGCGCAGACGGCGGGCGGCCTCCTCATCTCGCTGCCGGCCGACAAGGATCTCTCACTCCGCTCGGAGTTCGAGTCGCACGGGCTCTTCCTCGCCCGCGTCGGCTCCGTCGCTCCCGGCACCGGCATCGCGTTCGCGCTGAGCGGTTAGTGCACCCGGCCGCAAGTTCGGCAGCTTCCGGGCGTCGAGCCGGGCGCCGGATAAGCCACTGAACTCACGGCCGGATGCACTAGCCTCTCCCTCGTGAACGCCGAGTCGGCCTCGCCGGCGCTGTCTCGGCGCCGGACGTTCGCGCTCTCGCCCGAGCGGTTCCGCGTCCTCGCGCGCTGGGCCGTCGGCTCGCTGATCGTGATCGTCGCGACCGGGGCGACTGTGCGGCTCACCGGCTCCGGGCTCGGCTGCCACCACTGGCCAGGCTGCCAGCCGAACGAGTTCCTGCCGGCGCGCGGCTATCACTCCGACATCGAGTTCTCGAACCGCGTCGTCGCGACGCTGACCGTGCTCATGACGCTCGTGCTCGCCGTCGGCTCGCTGCTGACGCGCGCACTCGCCCGCAATGTGAAGGTGCTTGCCTGGATCGTGTTCGCCGGGACGCTTGCGCAGGCGCCGCTCGGCGCGATCACGGTCTACTACAACCTGAATCCGTATCTCGTCATCTCGCATCTTCTGCTCTCGCTCTTCGTGCTCGCCGTCGGCGTGCTCGTGCTGCTCGAGGCGACGCGCACGGTGCGCGGAGGGGCGCCCGCGTTGCCTGCGATCGCCCGTCTCGGCGGTGCGGTGCTGTTCGCCGCGGTCAGCGCGCTCGTCGTCACGGGCACGCTCGCGACCGCCGGGGGCCCGCATCCGGGCAGCACCTCGGTCCGCCGCATCGGCTCGTTCCAGACGTCGATCGACGTGCACGTGCGCACGACCGCGGCCTTCGGGATCGTCTTCCTCGTGCTCGCAGGCTGGGCGTGGCGTGAACGCGCTCGCCATCCGTGGCTCGTTCGCGGGTGCGCCGGACTCCTCGTCCTGCTCGGCCTCCAGATGGCGATCGGCGAGGCGCAGTACCGGAACGGCCTGCCGTGGGGGCTCGTCCTCGTGCACGTCACGGCGGCCGCGTGCGTCTTCGCCTGGACGGTCGGGCTCGTCGCCAGGCTCTGGCGGCCGGTCGCGCCGGGACGCACGTAGAATCCGTCAATGTCCGAGCTGAACATCTCGTTCATGCCGGAGTTGCGCCGGCCGGTTCTCGTCGCGGCGTTCCGCGGCTGGAACGACGGCGGGCAGGGCGCCTCGCTTGCGGCGGGCTACCTCGCGAAGCAATGGGCCGGCGAACGGTTCGCGGAGATCGATCCCGAGACGTTCTACGACTTCCAGGCGACGCGTCCGCACGTCTCGCTCGAGGACGGGATGACGCGCAAGCTCGACTGGCCGGAGAACGGGTTCTTCCACGCGGAGATCCCGGGCACCGACCGCGACGCGGTCATCCTGCTCGGCACCGAGCCGAATCTCCGCTGGAAGACGTTCTCGCAGCTCGTGCTCGGCCTCGCGCACGACCTCGGCGTCGAGCGCGTCGTCACGTTCGGCTCGCTCCTTGCCGACGTGCCGCACACGCGGCCCGCGCCGGTCACGGCTGCGGCGACCGACGAGACGCTGATGGAAGAGCTCGGGCTCGAGCCGTCACGCTACGAGGGGCCGACCGGCATCGTCGGCGTGCTGCTCGACGCGTGCCGCGGCGCCGGCATCAGCTCTCTCAGCCTGTGGGCGGCGGTACCGCACTACGTCTCGCTCGCGCCGAGCCCGCGCGCGGCACTCTCGCTCGTGCGCCGGTTCGGCGAGCTGATGAAGATCGACATCGACATCGTCGAGCTCGAGCAGGCCGCCGACGAGTACAGCGAGCAGGTGACCGAAGCGGTGTCTTCAGATGCCGACACCGCTGCGTACGTCGAGGAGCTCGAGCGGCGCGTCGACATGCTGAGCGCCGAGGACGATCTCCCGTCGGGCGACTCGCTCGCCGCCGAGCTGACGCGCTTCCTCCGCGAGCGCGAGGAGCAGGACGAGCGCGACGAAGGGGCGGAGGGCCCGGCCTCTTAACGGCTCCGAAGCTTCGCTTCGTCGCCGGGTTAGGCGCGCCTGACGTGAGCGTGGGGTGCGCTACGGCGAGAGCGTGGTCTCGCCTCCGCGCGTCGAAGCGCTCCGCACCAAGGACGCGGCAGACGATTTACGCCGCGGATTCCTCGCTGGCGGGCGCGGCAGACGGTTCTGACGGGCGCTCGACGGGCTTCGCCGCTTCCGGGGGCACCGGCTCCCCCTCGCTCGGCGATCCGTTCTCTGCGCCGGCCTCGGCCGGCTTCGGCTTGCGTCGCCGCCGCTTCTTGGGCTTCGCGGGCTCGGCGCCGTCGCTCGCCGCCTCGCCGCCCTCGCTCGCGCCGGTCGCTGCCGCGCCGTCCGTCTGGCCCGGCGTCTTCTTCTTGCGCCTGCGGCGTCGGCGCTTGTTCGGCTGTTGCTTCGGTGCGGGGAGGTTCTCGGAGAGAGCACGGGCCACTTCCTGCACCGTGCCGAGCTCCTCACGGGCTTCGTCGATGAGCTTGTTCGCGCGCGGCGTGTAGCCCTCCGCGGA
>JBGPLW010000171.1:0-6093 GCA_041486645.1 Gaiellaceae bacterium
CTCACGGCGACGCACCTCCGATCGTGTTGATCCGCGCGCCCTCGAAGTCAACCGTGAACGTCCCATTCGGGCCGCCCATCAGGATGCCCCCGTTCGAGATCGTGATCGAGAAGAGCCCGTTCGGGCTCTACGCGGTCAGGACGTTCGACCCGGGTGCTCCCTGGTCGCCCTTCAGGCCCTGCGGTCCTTGAATGCCCTGGATGCCCTGGATCCCTTGGATGCCCTGCGGGCCGGTGATGCTCCACTCGATCGCCTTGTCGCCCGGCTTGCAGTCACCGGCCGCCGTCTGCTGGTAGAGCCCACCGTTGCCCTTCTGAACGCAGGCGTGGATCGTGTTGTCGCCCGCAGCTGCGTGACCGGCCCAGGCGGCCCCGACGGCGAACCCTCCGCCGGCGGTCAGGACGCCGAGAACGTAGGCAATTGCCTGGCGTCGATGAAGTCGCCTCATCTGCACCTCCTTCTCCCCTTCGGACCCCGTGATCGTCTATGGGTGCGCCCGTGATCCTCCCACCGCGTGACAATCGTTTCAAGAGGTGGCCCGGTAGGATCGCCCGGTGCAGAAGTACGTTCTCTCCGAGCTCGACTCGGGCGAGCGCGTCATCTCCGAGAAGGTGGCGAGCGTCCGGTCGGTCTCGGTCGGCTTCTGGATCGGCGCCGGCTCGCGGGACGAGCGCGACGACCGGGCCGGGGTCTCGCACTTCATCGAGCACCTGCTCTTCAAGGGCTCGCGCTCCTACGACGCGCAGCAGATCGCCGAGACGTTCGACGCGATGGGGGCCGAGCTGAACGCGGCGACCTCGCGCGAGCACACGGTCGTCTATTCGCGCGTGCCGGACAGGCATGTCGAGGAGGCGATCCAGGTGATGACCGACATGGTCTTCGCGCCACGGTTCGCCGAGCTCGATCAGGAGCGCGAGGTCGTGCTCGAGGAGATCGCGATGTACGAGGACACGCCGCAGGAGCTCGTGCACGATCTCTTCTCGCAGGCGGTCTTCGGCACGCACGCGCTCGGCCGCCCCGTGATCGGCACGGCGGCTGTCATCTCGACGGTCAGCAGGCGCGCGATCGCGGGCTACCACCGCTCGATGTACACCGGTGCGAACATCGTCGTCTCGGCTGCCGGCAACATCACGCATGAGCGGCTGCTCGCGCTGCTCGAGAGCGCAGAGCGCCGGAGCACGGACCCGGCGCGCGCGGCGCCGCGTGTCCGCCGGCCGCTTGTCCAGACGCCGGCGCCTGGGCTCCGCTTCCAGCGGAAGGACACGGAGCAGTACCACCTCTGCCTCGGCGCTCCGGGCATCTCGCGCTCCGACCGCCGCCGTTTCGCCGCGTCGATCCTCGACTCGATCCTCGGCGGCTCCGCGTCGTCGCGCCTCTTCCAGGAGATCCGCGAGAAGCGCGGCATGGCGTACTCGGTCTACAGCTTCGCGTCGCAGTACACCGACACCGGGTTGATCGGCATCTACGTCGGCACCCGCGAAGAGAACCTCGCCGCCTGCGTCGAGATCTGCGTGGAGCAGATCGCCGACATCGCCGCCGGCAACCTCCGCGCAGGCGAGCTCGAGCGCGCACAGGAGAGCCTGAAGGGCCGGATCATGCTCTCGATGGAATCGACGTCGAACCGGATGAGCCGGCTCGGGAAGTCGGTCATCTCCGACACCGAGCTGATGACGTTCGACCGCATCTTCGCCGAGATCGACGCCGTCGACACGGAGGCCGTTGCCGAGCTCGCGACCGTCCTCCTGCCGCCCGAGCGGCTGTCCGCCTCGGGCGTCGGCCCGGACGAGGATCGGTTCCGGGTTGCCGTCGAGCGCGCGAACTCGGCGCTCGTCGCGCGCGCCGCCGCATGAAGCTCGCCTTCTTCGGCGCGGAAGGCAAGGTCGGCGCCGCGCTCGTGCCCGTGCTCGAGCGCGCCGGCCACACGGTGCGCGGCATCGAGCTCGGCGACGAGCCCGATGTGCGCGGCCTCGACGCCGCCGTCGACTTCACGACGCCTGAGGCCGCGCCCGGGAACGTGCGCGCCGCGCTCGAGCAGGGCGTCTCGTGCGTCGTCGGCACCACGGGATGGGACGCACAGCAGCTCGACGGGCTCGCGCGCGAGCGCGGCCTCCGTCTCTTCGTGGCGCCGAACTTCTCGCTCGGCGCAGTGCTGATGATGCGGTTCGCCGAACAGGCCGCGCAGTACTTTCCGCGCGCAGAGATCGTCGAGCTGCACAACGAGGCGAAGAAGGACGCGCCCTCCGGCACCGCCGCGCTCACCGCCAAGCTCATCGGCGGCGACACGGTGATCCACTCCGTGCGGCTGCCGGGCCTCGTCGCGCACCAGGAGGTGATCTTCGGCGGCGAGGGTCAGCTGCTGACGATCCGACACGACACGACCGCGCGGGAGTCCTTCGCCGACGGCGTCCTGCTCGCGCTCGAGAAGCTCGACTCGCTGCCGCCGGGGCTCACCGTCGGCCTCGACGCGCTGCTCTGACGATCCTGCATAGGGAAGGACCGTTGGGGCAGACTGAGCCGATGTCCGGGCCGGTAGGCGTGGAGAGGGCGGCAGCCGAGCTCGTCTTCGATCAGGCGACGAAGCGCTACGGCGAGGGCGAGCCTGCGGTCGACCAGCTGTCGCTCACCGTGCCGGCGGGGGAGATCTGCGTGCTCGTCGGCCCGTCGGGCGGCGGCAAGACGACGGCGCTGAAGCTCGTCAACCGGCTGATCGAGCTGACGAGCGGCGACATCCGCATCGACGGGACGAGCATCAACTCGCTCGACGTCACCGAACTCCGCCGCGGGATCGGCTACGTCATCCAGCAGGTCGGCCTCTTTCCGCACATGACGATCGAGGCGAACATCGGCACCGTGCCGCGGCTCTTCGGCCGCTCGAAGCAGTGGATCCACACGCGATCGCAGGAGCTGCTCGAGCTCGTGGGTCTCGACCCTTCGTATGCGAAGCGCTACCCGGCGCAGCTCTCCGGCGGCGAGCGGCAGCGCGTCGGGCTTGCACGCGCGATCGCCGCAAACCCGCCCGTGATGCTGATGGACGAGCCGTTCGGCGCGATCGACCCGATCGTGCGCGCGCGTCTCCAGGACGAGTTCCTGCGCTTGCAGCAGGAGGTGCGAAAGACGGTCGTCTTCGTCACGCACGACATCGACGAGGCGATCAAGCTCGGCGACCGCATCGCGATTCTCCGCCAGGGCGGCGTGCTCGTGCAGTACGACACGCCCGAGGCGATCCTCGCGCGGCCGGCCGACGACTTCGTCGCGCAGTTCGTCGGCGCCGACCGGGCGCTCAAGGCGCTCGCGCTCCGGACTCTCGGCGAGCTCGAGCTGAGGCCGGCAGCCGACGGCGGACCGCGTTTGCCGCGAGCCGCGACGTTGCGCGATGCGCTCGCGCTCCTCATCGACGAGCGCGCGCAGACGCTCGTCGTCACCGACGACGCGGGCACCGTTGTCGGCTCGTTGACGCGGGACGACCTGCTCCGATGAACGCCCTCGTCGCCGCCGGCCCGGTCATTCCGAACTTCGGCCAGGGGTCGCGCTGCGAGCGCACGAACGGCTGGTGGTGCACCGACTGGCTGCACGCGCACTGGGGCGACACGCTGCAGCCCGCGCTCGTGCAGCACATCGAGCTCTCGCTCATCGCAGTCGGAATCGGCTTCGCGCTCGCTTTCGCGCTCGCACTCGTCGGCGTGCGCTACAGGCTGCTCGACGCGCCGATCGGCGTCTTCGCCGACTTCCTCTACACGATCCCGAGCCTTGCGCTCTTCCAGCTGCTCGTCCCGCTCACCGGCCTGACCGTCACGACCGTCGAGATCGCGCTCGTGTCGTACACGCTCCTGATCCTCTATCGCAACATGGTCGAAGGACTGCGCGCCGTTCCGGCAGACGCGCTCGAGGCCGCGCAAGGGATGGGCCTGACGGCCCGGCAGACGTTCCTGCGGGTCGAGCTGCCGCTCGCGGCGCCCGCGATCATCGCGGGCCTGCGCATCGCGACGGTCTCCACGATCTCCATTGCGACCGTCGCCGCGTTCGTCATTCCGCAGGGGCTCGGGCGGCCGATCTTCATCGCGATCGGCCAGGACCTCTTCAAGACGGAGATCCTCGCTGCGGGTGCGCTCGCAGTCGTGCTCGCGCTGGTCGCGGACGGATTGCTTGTGTTCGCGCAGCGCGTCGCCACGCCGTGGAGCCGCGCCGGATGATCGTCGCCGACCAGTTCCGGCCGGGCACGTTCGTCGATGCGTTTCGCTTCATCGGCGATCACGGGTCGCTGCTCCTCTCGAAGACGAGCGAGCATCTGGAGCTGTCCTTCGCCGCGCTCGGAATCGCTCTCTTGCTCGCGCTGCCGCTCGGGCTCTGGCTCGGTCACCGCCACCGCGGCTTCTTCTTCGCCGCGACCGTCTCGAACGTCGGCCGCGCGCTGCCGAGCCTCGTGCTGATCGCGTTCGGTCTGACGATCTTCGGCGTGGGGTTCTGGAACAACACGGCGGCGCTCGTCGTCCTCGCGATCCCGCCGATCCTGACGAACGCGTACTTCGCAATCGACGGCGTCGATCGCGACGTCGTCGAGGCCGCGCGCGGCATGGGGCTGAGCGAGCGGCAGGTACTGCTCCGGGTGGAGCTCCCGCTCGGGCTGCCGCTCGTCATCGCAGGCGTTCGCATCGCCACGATCTTCGTGATCGCGACGGCCACGATCGCCGCGATTGCCGGGGGCGGGGGTCTCGGCGAGATCATCGTCAACCAGGCGAGCTACGGGCTCGGGGGCGTGGTCGGTGCGGCCTTCTGCGTCTCGGCGCTCACTCTGCTCGCAGCGCTCGGGCTCGGGTTGCTGCGCCGCGCGCTCTCGCCTAGCCCTGTGCCCGGCGCGTAGGCTCAAGGCTCAATCTCCAAGGAGGAGGGTGCATGTACCGCAAGCACACATCGCGCGCGGCGAAGGCGTCTTTCGCCGTCTCACTCGGGGTCGCGCTTCTCATCGGCTTACTGGCCTCCGGCGGCGCAGGGGCGTCGCCGAAGGCGAAGCCGACGGTCACGATCGGGACCAAGAACTTCACGGAGCAGTACATCCTCGGCCAGCTGTACAAGCAGGCGCTCGAGGCGAAGGGCTACACGGTCGACTACCACGAGAACATCGGCAGCTCGGAGCTCATCGACACGGCGTTCCAGGGCGGCAAGATCAACTTCTATCCGGAGTACACCGGCGTCCTCGTCGCCGACATCGCGCACCAGACGGCTCCGAAGACGGCAGCCGACACCTACGCCGCTGCCAAGAAATTCGAGGAGACGAGCCGCAACGCCACACTCCTCAACCAGACGCCGTTCTACGACACGGACTCCTTCGGGATGCTGACGTCGACGGCAAAGAAGCTCGGAGTCAAGGCGATCGGCGACATGAAGAAGGTCAAGTCCTTCACGTACGCCGGCTACCCGGAGTGCCGCACGCGCATCACCTGCCTGCTCGGTCTGCAGAAGATCTACGGGCTGAAGCAGACGAAGTTCGTGCCGCTCGGGAGCATCAGCGTCTACACGCTGCTCGACCAGAAGAAGGTCACCGCCGGTGACGTCTTCTCGACCGATCCGCAGTTACAGGGCAAGAAATACACGGTGCTGACGGACACGAAGCACATCTTCGGCTTCCAGAACATCGCTCCGGTCGTCACGAAGGATCTCGCAGGCGCCGGCGGCGCCGACTTCGCGACGGTCGTGAACGCGGTCTCCGCGAAGCTGTCGCTCGCCGCGATGCGGGCCATGAACAAGGCCGTCGCAATCGACAAGCAGTCGCCTGCGGCCGTTGCCCTCGCCTTCCTCAAGGCAAACGGGCTCGCGTAGACGAAGGTCGTCGTTCTCGGCGGAGGGTCAACCGGCGAGCACTTCGTCGGCGCCCTCCGCCGGCTCGACTCCGAGGCGGAGGCCTCCGTCCAGCGGCCCCGAGCCGTAGACTTTCCCCGTGCTCGGCGAAGTCCTGACCGCGATCGTCACGCCGTTCAATGCCGACGGCTCGGTCAACCTCGACAAGTTCCGCGAGCTCGCGGCGTATCTCGTCGACAACGGCTCGGACGGCGTCGTCGTCGCCGGCACGACGGGGGAGAGCCCGACGCTCTCCGACGA
>JBGPLW010000172.1:0-6057 GCA_041486645.1 Gaiellaceae bacterium
ATCGAGCTGACGAGCAAGGAGTTCGACCTGCTCGCGTGCTTCCTCGAGCATCCCGGCATCGTGCTGTCGCGCGAGAAGCTGCTCGACATCGTCTGGGGGATGACATACCCCGGCGGCACGCGCACCGTCGACGTGCACGTCGCCCAGCTGCGGCGCAAGCTCGGCGACCCGGACACGATCCGCACCGTGCGAGGCGCCGGGTACAAGCTCGCCCCGGTCGGGTGAGCGCGCTCGCGCGACCGGGGAGGGGGCTCGGGGGAACCGGGAGGTTCCCTCTTGCACTGGGTCGCGCCTTCGGTGCGGGCCAGTGAGGACGACAGCCATGACCAGTCTCCGCACGCGGCTGTTCCGGGCGATCGCGCTGACCGTCGCGCTCTGCGTCGGCCTCACCGTCGCCGTCGGCCTCGTGCTTACGCGCCGCGCTGTCGACCACGCGACACTGCGCGACGTCTCGCACCAGGCTGACCTGATCGCGCGCAGCCAGGACGTGAACTCGACGGTCTCGCCGCTGACGAACCTGCCGTCGCTGCAGCCGTACTTCGACAAGCAGCACATGTCGTACCTCACGCGTATCGACGAGCTCCCGCAGTGGGCCAGGGACAAGCTCGCGCGCGGCGCGTCGGCGGACGGCTCGGTGACGCTGAACGGCTCCGATGAGTTCTTCGCCGCGCGCATCGTCAGCGGTAAGCCGTTCGTGTTGCTGCGGCCGAAGAGCGTCACGCGCTCGCGGTGGACGCCGTACGTCTACAGCCTGCTCGCTGCGGCGGTCGCCGGCCTCATCCTCGCCGCCGTTGCGGCGTTCCTGCTCGCGCGGCGCATCGCAGAGCCGGTCCGACGGGTCGCCGACGCCGCTCGCAGCCTCGCCCGCGGCACCGATCCGGAGCCGGTGCCCGTCGAAGGGGCAAGCGAGCTTGCGACGCTCGCGACGGCGTTCAACGACCTCGCCTCCCAGCTCGTGCGCGCGCGCGAGGCCGAGCGCAACTTCCTTCTCTCCGTCAGCCATGAGCTGAAGACGCCGCTGACCGCCATCCGCGGCTACGCGGAAGCGCTGCAGGACGGCGCGATCGACCCGCAGGATGTCGCAGCGACGGTCTCGGTCGAGGCCGCGCGTCTCGAACGGCTCGTGCGCGACCTGCTCGACCTCGCGCGGATGAACCGCACCGACTTCAGCGTGCACCCGAGCGAGATCGACCTCGCCGAGGTCGCCGACGACGCGGTGCGCCGCTACCAGCAGCAGGCCGACACGTTCGGCGTCGCGCTGCGCGCCGTGTCGGAAGGGTCCGCACCCGCGATCGCGGATGCGGACCGCGTGCTCCAGATCGTGTCGAACCTCGTCGAGAACGCACTGAGGCTCACGCCGCCCGGCGGGGAGGTGCGCGTCGTCACGTCTCCCGGCGAGTTGCGCGTCGAGGACACCGGGCCGGGGCTCGAGGACGACGACCGGCCGCGCGCGTTCGAGCGCTTCTACCTCCACGAGCGGTACGGGCGTGAACGCCCGGTCGGCACGGGGCTCGGGCTCGCGATCGTGAAGGAGTTGACGGTTGCGATGGGCGGCACGGTCTCCGTCGAGAGCGTGCCGGGCCAGCTGACCGCGTTCACCGTGCGGCTCGCGAAGCCGGCGCGCGTAGTCTCTCGCGCGTGATCTCGATCGACGACGTCGAGCGCGCCGCGCGAACGATCGCCGGGCGCGTCCACCGCACGGGCTTCAGCCGCTCGGCGACGCTGTCCGAGCGGCTCGGCGCCGAGTTGTTCCTCAAGGAGGAGCTCTTCCAGCGCACCGGCTCGTTCAAGGTGCGGGGCGCGCTCAACCGGATTGCGGAGCTGACCGATACGGAGCGCGCGCGCGGCGTGATCTCGATCTCCGCCGGCAACCACGCACAGGCGCTCGCGTGGGCGGCGCGCGAGGCAGGGCTGGACGCGCTCATCGTCATGTGGCAGGGCGCCGACGAGTCGAAGATCGCGGCGACGCGCGGCTACGGCGCCGCGGTCGACCAGGAGGCGTCCAACCCGACGGATGCATTCACGCGGCTCGACGTGCTGCTCGCCGAGACCGGCCGGACGCTCGTGCACCCCTTCAACGACGAGGCGGTGATCGCAGGTCAGGGCACGGTCGGCCTCGAGATCCTCGAAGAGCGCGAGGCACCGGATATCGTCGTCGTCCCGGTCGGGGGCGGCGGCCTCATCAGCGGCATCGCAACGGCCGTGAAGGCGCGTTACCGGGACGCGCGCGTGATCGGCGTCGAGCCGGAGACCTCGAGCGCGCTGCACAGCGCGCTCGAGGCAGGCCACTCCGTTCCGGTGACGCCGCGCAGCGCCGCCGACGCGCTGAATGCCCCGTTCGCCGGCGAGAACAGCCTCGAGATCTGCCGGGCGCTCGGCGTCGAGTCGGTACTCGTCTCCGAGGAGGAGCTCTTCGAGGCGTTCCGGTGGCTCTACGCGCGCACGAAGTTCGCGGCGGAGCTCGGCGCCGCCGCGTCGACCGCCGCTCTCCTCTCGGGCAAGGTGCAGATCGAGCCCGGGCAGACCGTCGTCGCGGTGGTCTCGGGCGGCAACATCGCAGCAAAACAGGCCGCTGCTATTCTGGATTCATGAAGGCAGACATCCATCCCGAGTACGTCCTCGCGACCGTGACGTGCTCCTGCGGGAACACATTCCAGACGCGATCGACCCAGCCTGAGCTTCACGTCGAGATCTGCTCGAACTGCCACCCGTTCTACACGGGCAAGCAGAAGCTCATGGACACGGGCGGCCGGGTGGAGCGCTTCCAGAAGCGCCTCGAGCGCGCAGAGCGCGCCAAGCGCGGCGCAAGCCGCTAGGAGCCGCACATGAGCACTGTCGGAGGCCAGGCCGTCCTCGAGGGCGTGATGATGCGCGGCCCCGGGAACTGGGCCGTCGCCGTGCGCACCCCGAGCGGCCAGATCGTGCAGGTCAGCCGCTCGATCGAGTCGCAGATGGCACGCCACTGGGTCTTCCGGCTGCCGGTCATTCGCGGCGTGATGGCGCTCGGCGAGTCGCTCACCATCGGCTTCCGCGCGCTCGCGATCTCCGCGAACTACGCCGCGCAGGACGAGAGCGGAGAAACCGAAGACGGCAAAGAGGTGTCGACCGAGCTTTCGCGCGGCGCGCTCATCTTCGCGTTCGCCGTCGCGATCGGCTTCGCGGTGCTGCTCTTCAAGGTGACGCCGGGCCTTCTGACCGAGCTGCTGCCGATCAAGGGCACCGGCTGGTTCGTGATCGTCGAAGGGCTGATCCGCGTCAGCATCTTCGTCGCGTACCTCGGCCTGATCTCGTTGCTGCCGGATCTGCGGCGCGTCTTCCAGTACCACGCGGCCGAGCACAAGGCGATCAACGCATACGAGGCCGGTGAGGACCTCGAGCCGGAGACGGTGCAGCGCTTCTCGCTCATCCATCCGCGCTGCGGCACCGCGTTCATGCTCTGGGTAATGGTCATCGCCGTCTTCGTCTTCGCGTTCTTCGGCCGCCCGCACTGGTACTGGCTGATCGCCGAGCGCATCCTGCTGCTCCCGCTGATCGCGGGCCTTGCGTACGAGCTCATCCGCTTCGCCGGGAAGCACCAGGGCAACCGTGTCCTGATGACGGTGCTCGCCCCCGGCATGTGGCTCCAGCGCCTGACGACGCGCCAGCCGACGCTCGACCAGCTCGAGGTGTCGATCCGCGCGCTGCGCGAAGTGCTGACGCTCGAAGAGAACAAGTCAACGGACAACCGTGTGGAGGTAATGGCCTGATGGCAACCGATCGTCGCGCAGAGGTTGTGTGGACCGGCAGCCTGATGGAAGGCAGCGGCACGATCGTGAAGACCACGAGCGGTGCGATCGGCGACCAGCAGGTCTCCTGGGCCGCCCGCTCCGAGGATGCAACCGGCGGCAAGACGAGCCCCGAAGAGCTGATCGCGGCCGCGCACGCCGCGTGCTTCTCGATGGCGCTCTCGAGCGGACTCGCGAAGGCCGGCAATCCGCCGGACGAGCTCGCGACCTCGGCGACCGTCACCTTCCAGCCCGGCGAGGGGATCACGAAGATCGCCCTGACCGTCGAGGGAAGCGTGCCCGGTGTCGACGCTGCCGCGTTCGAGCAGGCAGCGCAGACCGCCAAGGAGAGCTGCCCGGTGTCGAAGGCGCTCGCGTCGGTGCCCGAGATCACGCTGGAGGCACGGCTACGCTGATCGCCGCAATGGCGACCGATTTCGACAACCTGATCGACGAGCTCGAGCGCTCCTACAGCGAGGTGCAGGAGCGCATGTCCGACCCGTCGGTGTACAACGACCACCGCGAGGCCGCAGAGGTCGGGCGCAAGCTGAAGTCGCTCGAAGCTCCGCACAAGCTCGCGCTCGAGTGGCACGCCGCCCGTGACGACCTCGCCGCTGCGCGCAACGACGCGGATCTGAAGGAGCTCGTCCCCGAGCTCGAGGAGCGGACGGCCCGCCTCGAGGAGGAGCTTCGGCTCGCAATGGTGCAGACCGACCCCGCGGACTCGAAGGACGTCATCCTCGAAGTGCGCCAGGGCGTCGGCGGCGACGAGGCGGCGCTCTGGGCCGGCGACCTCTACCGGATGCTCGCGCGCTACGCGGAGCGGCGCGGCTTCAAGGTGGAGGAGCTCAGCGCGAGCCCGAGCGACAGCGGCGGCTACAAGGAAGTGACGTTCGCGATCAAGGGCGACGGCGCCTACTCGATCTTCAAGTGGGAGGGCGGCACGCACCGCGTGCAGCGCGTCCCCGAGACGGAGGCGCAGGGCCGGATCCACACTTCGACGGCAACCGTCGCCGTGATGCCTGAAGCCGAGGAGGTCGAGGTCAACATCGACCCGAACGACCTGAAGATCGACGTCTACCGCTCGACCGGTCCCGGCGGGCAGTCCGTCAACACGACGGACTCCGCGGTGCGGATCACGCACCTCCCGACCGGCGTCAGCGTTGCGATGCAGGACGAGAAGTCGCAGCTCCAGAACAAGGACAAGGCGATGCGCGTGCTGCGCGCGCGGCTTTACGACCGCGAGCTCGAGTTGCAGCGCGCCGAGCTCGACGCGACGCGCCGCTCGCAGATCGGCACCGGCGAGCGCGCCGAGAAGATCCGCACGTACAACTTCCCGGAGAACCGGCTCACCGATCACCGCATCAAGCTCACTGTTCACCAGCTCGACCGCATCCTCCAGGGCGAGCTCGACGACTTCACCGCGGCGCTCACGACCGAGGACCGCCGCCGCGCGCTCGGCGATTGAAGCTCCGCGACGCACTGCGGGAAGCCGAGGAGCGCCTCGCAGCCGCCGGCGTCGACACGCCGCGCGTCGATGCCGAGCTCCTGCTCGCGCACGTCGCCGGCACGACGCGCAGCGGGCTCTATGCAGACCTCGATCGCGAGGTCGACAGCACGGTTGAGCCGTTGCTCGCGCGACGTGTAGCGCGCGAACCGCTCGCGTACGTGCTCGGCGAATGGGGCTTCCGGCACCTGACGCTGAAGACCGACGCCCGCGCACTCGTGCCGCGACCGGAGACGGAGATCGTCGTCGAGCGGTGCCTGGCACTGCTCGAGGGCTCTGACGAGCCGCGCGTGCTCGACATCGGTGTCGGCTCGGGCGCCATCGCGCTCGCCCTGAAGGACGAGCACCCCGATGCGCACGTCACCGGCGTCGACATCTCGCGCGACGCGCTCTCGCTCGCGCGGGAGAACGCCACGGCGCTCGGCCTCGACGTCGACCTGCGGGAGGGTGACGTTTCGTTCGCCGCCGAGGGCTGGGATCTCGTCGTCTCGAATCCGCCGTACGTCGACTCGCTCGCAGGCCTGCAGCCCGAGCTCCACCACGAGCCCGAGGGCGCCCTGATCGGCGAGGGCATGCACGAGCAGATCGCCCGCGCGGCGGCGACGCGGTTCCTCGTCTTCGAGGTCGGGCTCGGCCAGGCGCACGGCGTCGCCGAGGTGCTCGCCGCGTGCGGTTACGAGGGCGTAACGATCACGCAAGACCTCGCAGGCATCGACCGGGTCGTCGAGGGAAAGCGATGAACGCCGCTGTCGAGGCGCTGCGCGCGGGGAAGCCGGTGATCCTCCC